>JBEHWP010000058.1:0-14566 GCA_040217665.1 Vulcanimicrobiota bacterium | reverse complement strand
GCAAAATAGATTTTGATAGATATAAAAACAGGTGAGTAAAACTCACCTGTTTTTATATCTAATAATAGAAAAATATTTTGCTGTCAGAACCGATTCTGACATTATTTTATACATGTTTGAGTATTTCCACAAGACCTGTTTCCAGATTATAATAAGCTCCTACAATTTTAAGCTGACCTTTTGCTACCAGTTTATCCAGTATAGGAGGATTTGCTGTTAATTCGTCAACTGCTTTCAAAATATTCAGTTTTGTAGTATTTTCATAAATATCGCCTTTTAGTTCCTTTGCTTTTGCAACTGAAGGCATAAGGGAGTTGACTATAAATTTTATATTGGGAGAAAAGTTACTTCCTGAAATGGACGCTTTAACTGCTCCGCATTTACTGTGGCCCATTACCATAACCAGCGTTACATTGAGATGTTCCACTGCATATTCTATACTTCCCATTATTATATCATCAAGCATATTTCCGGCCACTCTTATGACAAACAAATCACCGAGACCCTGATCGAAAATAATTTCCGGCGGTATTCTGGAATCGGAACAGCCGAGGATAATAGCAAAGGGATTCTGTCCCTGAATTATTTCAATCTGTCTTTCTATTGTCTGATCGGGGTGTTTCATATGCCTTTCTATAAATCTTTTATTACCTTCAAGCAATTCCTGTAACGCTTCATCTGATGTCATCGTAATCACTCCTTTGTATCTAACAATTCAATAATTTTTTGAATTATGATTCTTGTTATCACAAAAATATCCTTTATAGCTTTTTAGAAGGACTTTCTAGAAAAATAATAGAATCAAATAAAGTAAAATGATATAATATGAAAAAGGAGGTCATATATGCAAAATCATATAAAAGATAAGATTGAAGCAATTTCTGCACAGTATCCTGATAAAAAATCTGCCATTATACCTGCTCTTGATATTATTCAGAGGGAAAAAAATAATAATCTTTCTTCCGAAGATATAAGGGAAGTGGCTCATTATCTGGGAACTACAGAGAGCAGAGCCTATGGTGTGGCCACATACTATACTATGTTTAACGTAAAACCTGTCGGTACATATCATCTTCAGGTTGATACGAATATCCCCGGTTTTTTAACAGGTGCCGATGAAATTTTGAAGCATCTTGAAAAAAAACTTGGTATAAAGACAGGACAGACCACTGCAGACGGACTTTTTACACTTACTTCAGTGCAGGACCTTGGCTCATGCGGCACATGTCCTGTCATTCAGGTAAATGATATTTATTATGAAAATATGACTTTAGAGAAAACGGACATGTTAATCGATAGTCTTCGTAAAGGTATTATGCCGGAACCGGATAATACCTCTTATTATGGTACTGAATGTAATATACTCCTCAAAAACCGGGGAAAAGGAAATTCCAGGAGTATAAAGACTTATAAATCAAACGGCGGGTATAAAACTTTAGAGAAAGCTCTGTCCATGAAACCTGCTGATATTATTGCAGCTGTTAAAGAAGCCATGCTCAGAGGAAGAGGAGGAGCCGGTTTTCCTGCAGGATTGAAATGGGGATTTCTTCCGAAAAATGATGACCGTCCCGTATATCTTATCTGTAATGCAGACGAAGGTGAGCCGGGAACCTTCAAGGACAGGCAGATTATGGAATATGACCCCCATCTGCTTATTGAAGGTATTGCCATAAGTGCCTATGCCATAGGTGCAAAGAAAGCTTTTATATATATCAGAGGAGAATTTCGCTGGATTGCGGAAATTCTTGAAAAAGCGGTGAAAGAAGCAGGAGATGAAGGGCATCTTAAATATACGGATATTGTGGTTCATAAAGGAGCCGGTTCCTATGTATGCGGTGATGAAACGGCTTTAATGGAAAGTCTGGAAGGTAAAAGGGGCTATCCCAGGAAAAAGCCGCCTTTCCCTGCAAATAAAGGCCTTTATGATTGCCCTACAATTATTAATAATGTGGAAACACTTGCAACGGTACCTTTTATTATAGAACATGGTGCGGAAGAATTTAGAAAAATAGGCACTACAGGTAATTTTGGCCCCAAGCTCTATGGAGTGAGCGGTCATGTAAACAGACCCGGTATGTACGAGTTTCCTCTTGGAACTCCTCTGGAAAAGATTCTTGAGGCGGCAGGAGGGGTAAAGGGTAAATTGAAAGCCGTTATAGTAGGAGGCCTTTCCGTTCCCATACTCAGGGCAGATGAAATCAAAGGATTGAAAATGGATTATGACTCATGTCTTAAAGCTGGAACCATGCTCGGTTCCGGTGGTATTATGGTAATTAATGATACTGTATCAATACCTGAATTGACTCTGCGAACAATAGGTTTTTATGCTCATGAGTCCTGCGGACAGTGTGTGCCATGCCGTAAAGGCTCTCATACTATAAAAGAACTGCTTAAAAAGATCCTTCATAAGAATGGAAAAGAGGAAGATATTGAACTTATATTAAAACTGTGCCGTAATATTAAAGGCCGCACCATCTGTCCCACCGGTGATGCTTTCTCCATGCCTGTCGAGGCAATGATTCTTAAATTCAGAGATGAATTTGATGCACTGGTAAATGGTTAATTATACCATCGTGAGAATATACATGAGAATCATGATGCGTCACTCGTTACGTGTGGCGGGAGAAGAAGTTCTCTTTACTGGTTATGACTGCAATCAATCAGAGGTGTACGTTTAATGTGAATAAATAGTATTAGAATCCTTCCACGCGTCACGCGTCACGCGTCACGCGTCACGATAAATTAAAGGAGGTAATTTTATGTCAAAAAAAATTCTCATGATCGATGATGATGATGAACTGGTTGAGTCTGTAAAAATACTGCTTGAAGCCAAAGGTTATGAATTTTTATCGGCTCCTTCCAGTGCCGAGGGCTTTGAGAAGGCAAAAAAAGAACAGCCTGCTCTCATTCTCCTCGATGTTATGATGACTCATGACAGTGACGGACTTGACGGAGCGGTTAAATTAAAACATGAGAAATTGACTGCAGATATACCTGTTATTATGATGACAGGTATAAGAAAACCTGATAATTTACTTGAAAGTTATGCTTCAGATGAAAAATTTTCTAATATCAAAGGTATTTATGAAAAACCACTGAAACCTGAGACTCTTATTAAACTGGTGAATAAGCATGCAAGATAAAATTAATAAGGGAATTGTTTAAAATTGATGATTATATTAAGCATTAAGGAATGAAGATTTATTAATGGTCTCTGTCCTCGCGTCACGCGTCACGCGTCACGAGTTAATATAATGTCGTTCCCGGGCTTATAATTAAATAAGGAGGATTGTCATGGAATTAAAAAAAATGACAATAGACGAGAGGGAGGTTTTGTTTGAAGAAGGCAAAACAGTTCTTCAGGTAGCAAGAGAAAATGATATTTATATTCCTTCTCTCTGCTATCATAGAAAAACCGGCCCTGCAGGCCGGTGCCGTGTCTGTCTTGTAGAAGTGGAAGGTATGAGAGGACTTCAGACATCCTGTTCTTTACTCGCTAAAGAGGATATGGAAGTAAATACTCATACGGAAGAGGTAATAGAAGCTCAAAAGCTTTTTATTAATCTGCTTTTAGCAGATGGACATCATAACTGCCTGTCCTGTGAGGCCAACGGTGATTGTGAATTACAACAGGCCTGTTATCATCTCGGTATTGAACTTCCTGCTTTCCATGTAGATAGTGTCAGGGAAGATTATGATGATTCAGGTGAGATGATACGCCGTGATCCCAATAAATGTATTCATTGCGGCCGGTGTATTGATGCCTGTAATTCCGTTGTGGTGAATGAAGTTTTAGATTTCGGCTATCGCGGCAGGGATGTTAAAGTTATATGTGATCATGGCCTTCCTATGGGAGATTCTAAATGTGTTCAATGTGGTGAGTGTTCTCAATTATGTCCCGTAGGTGCAATTATAGATAAGAAACCCATAGGTAAGGGGAGGACATGGGAACTGGAGAAAATAAATACAACCTGTCCTTATTGCGGTGTGGGCTGTCAGTTGACTGCCCATGTAGATAGAAAGAAAAATCATATAGTGAAAATTACAGGGAGAGAAATTCCCCCCAATGACGGTATGTTATGTGTTAAAGGCCGTTATGGCTATGACTTTGTCTCTCATCCTGATAGATTAAAATACCCTATGATTAAAAAAGATGGTAAACATGTAAGGGTTTCCTGGGATGAAGCCCTTGATTATACAGCAGAAAGGATTAAAACTATCATTAAACGCGATGGACCTGATGTATTCTCAGCCTTTGGTTCAGGCAGAATTACAAATGAGTCCAATTATGCAATAATGAAGTTTGCCCGCGGAGTGGTCAAAACTAATAATGTTGATCACTGCGCCCGTACATGACACGCTCCCACAGTCGCCGGTCTGGCGGCAAGTTTCGGAAGCGGTGCAATGACCAATTCTGTTAGAGAACTGGAAGATGCAAAAGTAATTTTTGTAATAGGTTCCAATACTACAGAGGCTCATCCCGTTGTATCCTATTATATGAAGAGAGCTGTCAAAAAAGGAGCAATCCTTATAGTAAATGATCCGAGGAAAATTGATCTTACAAAATGGGCAACCATTCATGTCCAGCATAAAGTTGGAACTGATATTGCCTATATTAACGGATTAATTAATGAGATATTTAAAAATGGCATGGAAGATAAGGAATATATGAAGGAACATACGGAAAATCCGGATGATATACGCAAATGGGTAGAAGGTTATACAGTAGAAAAATCTTCTGAGATCTGTGGTGTTCCTGTGGAAATGATGAAAAAAATAGCAAAAATACTCGGTGAAGCCGAACATGTAAGTGTTTGTTATACTCTTGGTATTACAGAACATATCTGTGGCACTGATAATGTCAAAACCCTTGCAAATCTACAGATGGTACTGGGTAATATAGGTTTTTATGCAGCAGGGCTCAATCCTTTAAGAGGACAGAATAATGTTCAGGGTGCCTGTGATATGGGTGCTTTGCCGAATGTTTACCATAATTATCAGGTAGTTGACAACCCTCAGATCAGGGAGAAAATGGAGAAGGCCTGGGGAGTATCTGACCTTCCTGCCAGACCTGGCTACAAAATGCCTACTATGTTGCATCATGCTCTGGATGGAGGAACTAAAATTCTTTATTGTATCGGTGATAATACAATTCAAACTGAGCCTCATATGGCTCATACAATTAAAGAAATAGAAGCCCTTGAATTTTTTATATGCAGCGATATATTCCCTAATATTACTACCGAATATGCCCATGTAATTTTCCCTGATTGTTCCTGGGGTGAAGTCGATGGTACTTTCACTAACACTGAAAGAAGGGTGCAGAGAGTCAGAAAACTTGTTGACTCTCCCGGCGAATGTCGCCCTCAATGGTGGGTTCTTCAGGAATTGGCCAGGAGAATAAATGGTTATGATCTTGGATTTACTTCCTCTGAAGCTGTCTGGGAAGATATGCGTAAAACATCAACAGGCTTTGCCGGTATTACTTATAAAAGGATAGATGAACAGGGGTTACAGTGGCCATGTCCTACAGTTGAACATCCGGGCACTCCGTTCCTTCATACATCAGGCAAATTTACCAGAGGTAAAGGACTTTTCCATAAAACAGACCATATACCTCCATTTGAACAGACAGATGAGGAATATCCCTTTGTTCTTTCTACAGGAAGGCGTCTCTGGCATTACCATAGTGCCACTCAGACCCTTCACTCGGCGGGATTTAAGAATTTATTCCCGGAAGAATTGATTGAAATCAATACTGATGATGCCAGGAAACTCGGTATAAAATCAGGCGATACGGTTAAAGCTATCAGCAGACGCGGTGAGATTACGTTAAAAGCCTGGGTGAATGAACGTTCTGCTCCTGGCATATGCTGGATTGCATTTCATTTTGCTGAGGCCTGTGCCAATGTTCTTACGATTGATAAATTTGATCCTGTTACTGAAACAGCAGAATACAAAGCCTGTGCCATAAAAGTTGAAAAAGTGGCAGATGGCATAGAACCTGTCTCGAAAATTTTAAGACAGGCAAGACCTTAAAGATTAAGTGAGTGGTAAGTGGTGAGTAGTGAGTGTATATCCTGACTACTCACTATTCACTATTCATTCCTAAAATTCTATTTTTACTGTACCATGTTTATTTACGCCCTTCAGTGATGAGAGAAAACCTTCTATGGTACCACGTAAGCAATCCTGTACAAATTTTTTCACAGGCAGTTTTTCACCATTAATCCATATCTTTATATCACTGTAAAGAGAAGTACAGTCTTCTATGTTCTTTTCTCCTTTTACTATGGATTTACCGAGTTCATAACAGGTATTGTGACCACATTCGCCGCAATTTAAATCCGGTAATTTAAATCCTCCTGCTTCAATGATATCGCATAATTTTCCCACATCATTTACCAGAGGAACATCAGAACCGTTGAAAGGTTTCACTCCATATTGGGCCAGTTCCAGACCGACAAATAGATTTTCCGGATTTTCCTTCCCGTCTGTACATACTATGCGTGGATAATTGCGGGCTGATTTATTTCCTTCTACTATTATCAGATCTGTATCTACATGGGTCAATAATTCTTCAAGGGTGAATTGTTTTTTCCAGACCGAGTAAGCTTCATTATGGGAGAATAATAATGTGGAAACACCGAGGGCGCTGAATTTTTGAGTGTCTTTATCATCAGTTTCAGGTATAACTTCACATCGGTGGCCTTCGGTTGAATTATAAGATGATTTAGGGCAGTTTTTCCCAACTCCGCAGCTTCTGTGTTTAATAACGGTAATTTTTTTGTCTCTTTTCTGGAATTCTTTTATTAAATTAATTATTAAAGTTGTTTTACCGCTTTTGCTATAACCTACTATCCCAACTATTTTCATTTGATAACACCTCTTTCTTACTGGTTAATATTGATAATCATATATAATAAATGATTGATATTGAAGGGCATTTGAATTCTGCATCTATTATTCAATCATGTCCATTTCTCTGAATAAATTTAATCTTTCCTGTGCTTCTTCTTCAGGGAGTCTTTCTATGGCAAATCCGGCATGAATAAGAACATAATCTCCCTGTTTCACATCTTCCAGAAGATCTAAACGTGTTTCAATTTTCATACCTGATATATCTACAATACCTTTATTTTCCTGTATTTCCAGAACTTTACCGGGAATGGCAAGACACATATTATCACCGCCCTTTAATCGTGACGCGTGATGCGTGACGCGTCACGCGAGGATTATTCGCATTTTTAATTGTTCAATGGAATGTATTTCTTGTCATGATGGCTTTTTCCTTCTTTTTCACTCACATAAAAGGGATTCTGACAGAGCCGGCAAATTATACATGAGTGAGTAGTAAGGAGTGAAAAGTGAAGGGTGAGTGGCAGGGGCGAATGTGTTCGCCCCATACCCGGTGAAAACACGCATCACGCGTCACGTGTCACGATTAAATTAGAGGTTTAAAACAATGATTTCCAGTGCTATAATAAAAATTCAGGGAGTAGTCCAGGGAGTAGGATTTCGTCCTTTTATTCATAAACTGGCTATGGATAGAAAACTATCAGGCTATATCCTTAACTGTCCCGAAGGGGTTTTTATAGAAGTCGAAGGTCTCAAAGATAATATAGAAGATTTTTACAGAGATATAAGAAAGAAAAAACCTCCTGCATCACGAATAATAGACACTACAATTAAATACCAGCCTCTGAAAGACTTTAAAAATTTTACTATTAAAAAAAGCAGGACGAACGGGCGTAACGCTATGTTTATATCTCCAGATCTTGCCATATGTTATGACTGCAGAAGGGAACTTGGCGATACAAATGACAGAAGATATGAATTTCCCTTTATAAACTGCACTAACTGCGGCCCCCGGTACACAATAATAAAAGATATACCATATGACAGACCTCTTACTACTATGAAGGATTTTATTATGTGCCCTCTCTGCCGGAAGGAATACGAAGATATAGAAGACAGAAGATATCATGCCCAGCCTGACTGCTGTTCCGTCTGTGGTCCCTCCCTTTCATGGTATACCGGTGATATTGAAGACAGAGAAAAACCTTTAGAGAAAACCTGTAATGCTCTGAAAGAGGGTAAAATAATAGCTCTCAAAGGTCTGGGAGGATTTCATCTTGTCTGTGATGCCAGGAAAGACGAAGCAGTAAAAACCCTGAGAAAGAGAAAAGAAAGACCTGACAAACCTTTTGCCGTAATGTTTCCGAACATTGACATACTAGAAAATTATGCCTTTATCACAGAAGAAGCAAAAGGACTGCTCACTGGCTCCATAAGTCCCATAGTAATGTTAAAGAAAAAAGAAAATACAGAACTTTCAGAAGAAATATGTCCGGGACTTTCTCATATCGGCTGTATGCTCCCCTATACCCCTCTCCATGAAATACTGTTCAGAAAAGGAAATTTTAAAGCACTCATTATGACAAGCGGTAATCTTCAGGATGAGCCGATACAGATAAATAATGAAGAATGCAGAGAAACACTGAAAAATATTGCAGACGGTTTCTTGTTTCACAACAGGGATATTGCCAGAAGATGTGATGATTCTGTCGTAAAACAGATAAACAAAAATTTCCAGATTATAAGAAGAGCAAGGGGCTATACGCCACTGCCCGTAAAATTAAATTTCTCTTCTGAAAAAGATATTACAATTCTCGCCTGCGGCGGAGAACTAAAAAATACTTTTTCCATATATAAAGACGGATTTGCTTTTTTAAGTCCTCATACCGGTGATCTCAATAATTTAGAGACCTTTTCTTTTTATGAAGAAACAATAGAACATTACTGTTCACTTTTCAATATAAACCCTTCGATTATAGCATATGATATGCATCCTGCCTATCTTTCTACCGGCTATGCTCTAAAAAGAGAGGCAGCAGTCAAAATTCCCGTTCAGCATCATCATGCCCATTTTACCTCCTGTATGGTAGAACATGGTGTGAAAGAAAAATCCATAGGAGTCATATTTGACGGTACAGGATACGGCACTGACGGCAAAACATGGGGAGGAGAATTTTTCGCCGGAGACTGTAAAGAAGTGGAAAGAGTGGCCCGTCTGAAATATTACCCCATGCCGGGAGGCGATATGGCTGCAGTGGAAGGTTACAGAATGGCAATTTCATATCTTTATCCTCTGTTCAAGGGAGAAATAGAGACTTTGTTTTCTACAGAAGGAAATTCCGGGAATATAATAAATCTTATTAAAAGTAATATAAACTGTCCTGAAACTTCAAGTATGGGAAGATTCTTCGACGGAGTTGCTTCCATTACAGGGTTACGGCACAGATCCACCTATGAAGGGCAGTCTGCGATGGAACTTGAAGCCATAGCGGCAGAAAATATAAACAGTTACTATCCTTTTTCTCTGGAAGAAGGAGAGACTTTAATTATAAATCCTGAGCCGTTATTTTATTATCTCCTGGAAGATATAAAAAAACGCATAGAAAGACCGGTAATATCTGCAAAATTTCACAATTCAATTGTTGTAATGATAAAAGACATATGTAATAAAATGAGGAAGCTTTATAATCTAAAAAATGTTATACTTTCAGGAGGGGTTTTTCAGAATTCCTATCTTTCTGTAAGAACTGAAAAAATTCTTCTGGAAAACGGATTCAATGTATATCAAAATATGGAAATTCCGCCGAATGACGGAGGGATTTCCACGGGACAGATAGCGGTGGCGTATAGTAACGTGAGTCGTGAAAAGTGAATAGTGAGCAGTAGGGGCGACACCCTGTGGTCGCCCGGTACCGGTAAAACACGCATAACGAAACACCCGTGACGCATCACGCATCACGCATCACGCATCACGCATCACGATTATAAAAATATGGAGATATATAAATGAGTAACAAAATACTTGACGAATATATAAAAAAAATCAGATATTTTTCAGAAAAGATTCCTGCCGGGAAAATATCTTTCATGGAGGTCTGCGGCACCCATACTATGGCCATATCCAGATCAGGGATAAGAGATATATTGCCTGAGAAAATAAACCTCATCTCAGGGCCAGGATGTCCCGTATGTGTCACATCACAGGGAGATATAGACAGAATGATCGATATTGCAGGCAGGTCTGATGTAATAATAACAACCTTCGGTGATATGATAAGGGTTCCCGGGAGCAACAGAAAAAGCCTGGAAAAGAAAAAAGCTGACGGTGCTGACATAAGAATTGTGTACAGCCCCGTTCAGGCAGTAGATATAGCAGAAAAAAATCCTGAGAAAAAAGTGATTTTCCTTGCAGTAGGATTTGAAACAACAGTACCGGCAATTGCCGGTGCAGTTCTTGAAGCGGAGGAGAAGAAAATAAATAATTTCACTCTTTATCCTGCCAATAAAGTAATAGCTCCTGCCATGAAAGCTCTTGTTACAGACAGGCAGATTGGAGTAAAAGGATTTATCTGTCCCGGTCATGTAAGTGTTATAACAGGCTCCGGCATATATGGATTTCTTGCACGGGACTACGGGATTCCATGTGTAATCGCCGGGTTTGAACCGGCAGATATCGTTATAAGTCTCTACAGGCTTCTTCTTCAATTATATGAGAAAAGATCGGAAGTGGAAATAGAATATTCTCCCTGGGTCAGACCTGAAGGCAACGTGAAGGCAAGAGAAATAACATATAAAATATTTAAGTCCTGCCATGCACGGTGGAGAGGAATAGGAATTATAGAAGACAGCGGCCTTACACTGAAAGAAGAATTTTCTCATAGAGATGCAACAAATCTTTTCGATTCAGAAATGCCTGATGTGCCAGAGCCGGCAGGATGCCGATGCGGAGAAGTGCTTAAAGGACTTATAAGACCTTCTGAATGTGAACTGTTCAGACATGTCTGCACACCTGTAAACCCTGTAGGTCCATGTATGGTTTCTACGGAAGGAAGCTGTTCTGTGTATTACAAATATAGTGAAGAGTGAAACTGCCCATTGCGCGTTACGTGTTACGCGTCACGTGTCACGACTATATGGAGGTTTAAAAATGGAAAAAATCTTACTTGCCCACGGCGGTGGAGGAGTTCTTACAGATAATTTAATAAAAGAGGTAATATTAAAAAAACTCGGCAATAAACTTCTTACACCTCTTGAAGACAGTGCGGTATTTTCTATAGGCAGTAAAAAACTTGCCTTTACGACAGATTCCTTTGTAGTAAAACCTCTGTTTTTTCCGGGAGGAGACATAGGAAAAATATCTGTATGCGGTACTGTAAACGATCTGTCCGTATCAGGTGCCACTCCCCTCTATCTATCACTGTCTCTCATAATAGAAGAAGGATTTTCAATGGAAAGTCTTAAAAAAATCATAGACTCCGTTGAAGAAACAGCGGGAGAAGCAGGTATTACCGTCATTACAGGCGATACAAAAGTAGTAGAAAAAGGAAGCGGAGATGAAATATTTATAAATACTGCAGGCATAGGTGTAATTGAAAATGCTCAAAGCCTGACACTGGCGGGAGCAAAAGAAGGAGATAAAATTATCATAAACGGATATATAGCAGATCATGGAATTTCGGTGATGCTGCAGAGAAGCGGCATAGCAGTGGAATTACCGGTAGAAAGTGATGTAGCTCCTCTCAATGGTCTGGTAAAAGATATATTAAAATCATCGAAACACATCAGATGTTTAAAAGATCCTACCAGAGGAGGAGTGGCCGGAGCATTGAATGAAATTGCCATTGCATCATCTCTTGGCATGGTAATCTATGAAAAACATATTCCCCTGAGAAAAGAAGTTAAATCTGCCTGTGATTTACTGGGCTTTGACCCTCTCACTGTGGCGAATGAAGGCAAAATCATTACTATCTGTGCAGGTAATGAAGCAGAACATGTTTTAAGTGTCATGAAAGAGAATAAATATGGCAAAAATTCCGTTATTATAGGAGAAGTAGTAAATAAACATAAAGGCAGGGTCGTTGTAAAAACACCTGTAGGAGGAAGCAGAATCCTGGAACGTCCCTACGGAGAAAATCTTCCGAGAATATGTTAAATAACACGTATATAAATTTATAAAAGTGGGCAATATATTAATAGAATATTCATACAGAGGAGATCGAGATCGTGACTTAAAAAAGAGTCACAGATTGCCGGTAATGCTATGAATAACAATAAAATCAGAGATGCCATGCTGAAAGTAGGAGCCCATCAATTAAGATCTCCTATTGCAACTATTCAGACACAGCTCAGTACAATATTAGAGCTTTTCGAGCAGGAAATACCGGGAAAAATCAGGCGTCTTATTGAAAGTGCCAGTAAAAAATCTGAAGACATGCTTGAACTTATCAACGATTTACTTGATATTGCCGGCATGGAACAGGAAAAAGTAAAAGAAGAATTTACCACAGTAAACCTGGAAAATTTATTTCTCAATATAACAGAAAACTGCTGCTCCAGAGCAGAAATAAAAGAGATAAATTTACAGATTGATAAAAAAGAAATCTTACCTATTGTATGGGGACACAGAACAGGACTCAAACACATATTTTCCAACATAATAGAAAATGCCATAAAATATACACAGGCAGGAGGGAAAGTAACAGTAAAGGCCCATTATGATATAAAAGGAATTCTTAACTGTGAAGTAAGAGATACAGGTATAGGTATCCCTGAAAATGAGATAAAAGATATATTCAATGAATTTTATCGCGGAACAAATGCTAAAAAAGAAAAAAAAGTGGGAACAGGACTCGGGCTTGCTATTGTGGCAAAAGCCATAGAAATTCACGGAGGAGACATAACATGCGAAAGTAATGCAGGAGAAGGAACAGTATTTACATTCTCCATACCTCTGGCAAAAATCGAACAAGAAGAAGCAAAATTGCTGGTAGAGAAGAAAAAAGAAGAAAAATTAAAGATAGTTATCATCGGAGGGCGCACTGCAGGGCCAAAGGCTGCAGCAAAAGCCAGGAGAATGAACGAAGATGCATCTATTACAATAATAGAAAAAGATAAATCCCTTTCTTATACAGGCTGCGGTTTACCTTATTATATTTCAGGCATGGTAAGAAACCCCAAAGAACTTATGACGACAAATGACGGAGATATAAGAGATCCTGATTTCTTCAGACAGATAAAAGAGATAGACGTTCTTAACAGAACCAGAGCTATAGCTATTAACAGGGAACATAAAGAACTTCTTGTAGAAAATCTGAAAACAAAAGAAAAACATAAAATTAATTATGATAAGCTCATCATTGCTACAGGAAGCAGAGCAATTATACCAAAGATAAAGGGAATAAATAAAAAAGGAGTATATACATACCATAAAGTAGAAGATGCAGAAGGATTAAAAAACGAGCTAAAAGATAAAATGGCAAAAGACGTAATAATAATAGGAGGAGGACTGCTGGGAGCAGAAACGGCAGAGGCACTGTCTATGAGAGGTGCCAGGGTAACAATAGTTGAAGATACAGGACAGATACTTAAATTTCTTGATAAAGAAATGGCAGAACTGGTAAAAAATTATCTTGAAAGCCAGGGAGTAAAAGTTTTATTAAACCACAGGGTTGAGCGTATATCAGGGGACTCTGCTACAGACGGTGTAATAGTAAAAGGTAATTTAATCCCTGCAGATCTTATCATACTTTCTACAGGTCTCAGACCTGATGTAACACTGGCAAGAAAATGCGGACTTACTACAGGTATTACAGGCGGTATAAAAATCGATGAATATCTCAGGACAAATGACTGTGACATATATGCTATAGGGGACTGTGTTGAGAATATAAATCTCATAACAGGTAAACCTGTATATACTCCATTCGGCTCTATTGCCACAAGACAGGGCAGGGTAGCAGGCATAAATGTGACAGGCGGGAAAGAAGAATTCTACGGTGTAATAAAGACAATAATCATGAAAATATTCGACTATAATATAGGTTCTGTTGGTTTAAATGAAGAGCAGGCATGGAAAGAAGGTTTCGATCCTGTATCAATTATTGTGCCCGGCCCTGATAAAGATCACTTTTTTCCTTCTGCAAAGCTCATATATATAAAACTTACATGTGACAGAAATAGTAAATTTATTTTAGGAGCACAGATAATAGGGAGAGGAGATATACTATCAAGGCTGAACACTGTTACTACTGCCATATCGGCAAAGATGAAAATTTCAGACCTGTCAAAACTTGATCTTGCCTATGCTCCGCCCTTCTCATCTGCTATGGATATAATTATAACGGCTGCAAATGTATTGAATAATAAAATTGACGGTAATTATACAGGTATATCACCTGTGGAACTGAAGCATAAACTGAAGAAAAAAGAAGATTTAATACTATTAGATATAAGAAGCCATAGTGAATATGATTATGATTCAATTACAGGCTCAGCACATATACCTTTAAATGTTCTGAGAGGAAGGCTTCATCAACTTCCCAGAGACAGGGAAATAATCATATGTTGCAGGAGTGGAGTAAATTCCTATGAAGCTCTCAGAATTTTTAAATGCCATGGATTTAACAATGCAAAGGTTCTGGATGGTGGTATAGTTACATTCAGAGGAGAAACGACAGAAAAATATTATAATCGTGAGTCGTGAGTCGTG
>JBEHWP010000057.1:0-14634 GCA_040217665.1 Vulcanimicrobiota bacterium | reverse complement strand
ATTCAGTCTTTGCACATCTAAAACCGACACCATCAACATATTCATCGATGCATATACCGGCTCTTATGGTAATACCGTTTTCTTTAAGTTCTGTAAGAAAATCTCCCCCTCTTATAACAACTTCTTTTCCCTGGTCTGTTACAGGTCTCGAGGTGTAAGGATAGGAACCATAGTGGTCGCCGGTCCATTCCCATACAGAACCCAGCATATTCATAACCCCGTAAGGGCTTGCACCTTCACTGAAAGAATATACCGATGAAAGTTCTCCTCCGTCTTTACTGCATAATCTTTCAGGTGACCACTCATTGCCCCATGGATAAAGTCTTCCGTCTTCCCCTCTTCCTGCTTTTTCCCATTCTGCTTCTGTGGGCAGACGCTTCCCTTTCCACGTTCCATAGGCCATGGCATCATTATAGGTAACTCCTACTACAGGATAATCTTCTTTCCCTCCCGAAAAATATTCTTCCCATCCCCCTTCACTTTTATAACCGGTATTATTAACAAACTCTGCGTATTGTCTGTTTGTAACAGCATATCTGTCTATATAGAAAGGATCTACATGAACTATATGACCGGGGCTGGAATCACCTTCCTGATTGGTTCCCATATAAATTTTTCCACCGGGAATCAGTATCATGCTATCCATTTCCTGTGTTGCGACAGGTAATTTTCTGTCTTTGTAATCAAGTATAATAACTTTCTCTTCTACAGTTTTTTTAATTTCTCTGTTTTTTTCTCTTAAAACCAGAGGTGGAGTAAAACATTTGAATAAAAATACCGTACTGTCTCCTATCTGTATATTATCCCCATTTACCAGTGGTCGTGGCTCAGTAACAAGAACTCCATTAAGAAGAGTCAAATTTTTTGATTTCTGATTGAGCAGATAAAATTTATTTCCTTTTTTTTCTATACGGCAATGCTGGCGGGATACAGTTCTATCGTTTTCGGGAAATTCTATATCCTTTTTTATATAGTCATCAGATTTTCTTCCTATAAGTATCTGTTTTTTCTTCACAGGAATAATCAGACCTTCCCTGAAACCTTCCATCATTTCCAGAGTTGCTCCTTTTGTCACATTAGAACCTACCAGGTAATGTTCAATAACGGTATTTCCTATTTTTATCACATCACCATCTTCCAGGCCTTTTTTTATAATTGATAATCCGTTTACCAGAATTTCTCCATCTTCATCTTCTAAATTAATGATAAGCCATATATCTTCAAAAGTCAGACTGGCATGAGAGTCCAGCATAGAATCATCAGCAATTTCAATATCTTTTCTTATTCTTCCTTTCCTGCCTATAACAAGCTTTTTCTCCAGCATGGCTTTACTTATGGTAAATGCTCTATCCCTGTCAGGGCCTCCCACTACCTGAAACATATGAGCTTCTTTAAATGACACTTCAAGAGTTTCATCCTGTACCGGTTTTTTCCTGGCCACAGTTTCAGGTTTCTGATGCTCCTCTTTTAACGCCTTTGCAAATTCCGATGCTCTGCCGGAACTTATTGAGGCAGAATATTCCCGTTTGCCGGAATATTCCAGTTTTCTATGAATATTATCCCTGAAAGTCTGCTCTCTTCCTGAAAGGCCTGGAGAGGAATATTCCCGGCTGCCGGAAGATTCCGTTTTTTTGCCTGTACTATCTCCAAAATCCTTTCCTCTTCCTGAAAGGCCTGGAGAAGAATATTGCCGGCTGCCAAAAGATTCCATTTTTTTGCCTGTACTATCTTCGACATTATCTTCAGAAAACCGGGCAGCATATTCAGAATTTTCTTCTTCAAAATCAGCATCTATTCTCTTTGAACCTGTATATCTTATTACCATTTTGATATTACCGGTTCTTATAATATCTTCACTTCTGAGCAACGTAAATTCTTTATCAGATATGGCTCTGTCATTTACCGATGTAGGAGTTATAGCGCCTGAAGTATGGAGTATAGCAAATTTTTTATATTTATCCATCCATTTAAGGGTGGCCTGCTCGACAGATATAGAAGAAGTATCAAGTAAAATCCACCCGTGTCTTTCCGTAGCCGTAAGTTTTCCTATAGATATAACAGGTCTGTCAAGCACAAATCTTCTGCCCTGTTCAATACCTGATATGACTTCAAGTATGTATCCGCTATCAAATTTCCGTATATCCTCTTCCTCTGTAGCCTCAATATATGTTTCCTCCGTAACAGTTTCCTGTATGATTTTTTTTTCCGGTAAATTATCGGGCACTTCTGATGAAAATTCATCAAATAATCTGTTAACATCATCAAAATTATAGGGCCTGACAGATTTATCCGGGCAGGTAGAAATCTCTTTTCCTCTATATTCGATAATATTCTGTCCTATAATGATCTGGCTTCTGTTTTTAAGGGCTGTTTCTTTTGTTATAACTGTTCCGTCCACTACAGCAGGTTTTAGACTTTCATCTTTATCAATCATATAAGACTGTTTATGTTCATTCCAGAAAATTCTGGCTAGTTTTTCTGTTACTGTATCTCTATTATCAGTTATTCTCAGAACATCCTTATTTCTACCAATAAAAAGAGGAGTTTCGGACAGCTTAAATATTCTACCTTTCTGGTCACCTTTAATTACAGTGACATAAAAATCAGGAGTAATTTCATATTCCCTGGTAACAAAGGTAGATTTTTTTTGTTCTTCTTCTCCGCCTTTTAATCTGGAAAATAATCGTGAAAAAATCCCTTCTTTTTTTGCCATACCTTCCACCTCTTCCGGCGAATTTTCCTGCCTCTACATAATTTTATCTAAAGCTTTATTTTACAATAATAAAGATGATTTTTTCTATAAATTCTATATTTAAAACTTCAATCCTTTATTTATACTCATCTGAATAGATAAATACATGTGGAATTCAGTAATGCAATTATCTATGCAACAAGTATATTTTCATAAAAATCCGCAATTACTGAGGTCAGAATAAATAATACATAGATGCTCTCGTGACGCGTAACTCGTAACGGGAAAAAACCTTTATTACATGTTTATGCCCGGTTCAATAAGAATGATTGAATAATAGATAATTATTCTTTTCACTATTGACTCTACTACACTATAACTGCCTAATAATAAGTCTTTTCAGTCCTTTTCCATAAATTAAACGCATCAAGGGAACTGGCGCATGTAGATTGATATATCTTTATTTTCTTTTCATTGTAAGGTTTTCTGAATTCATTATAAAGTTCTTCATCAATAAAATTCAACCCCTGCTGTGAAGCATCAAATCGTGTTGCAGCAAAAACAAGGACAGGAATATGAGCCCAGTAAATAGCTCCCATACACATAGGACATGGTTCGCAACTGCTATATAATTCGCAATGAGACGTTTCTCCTTTCTGGTGAAGTTTTGTCCTGTCTTTATGTATGACACCAAGATCATAAACGCCAAGTTCTTCACAGGCAATTCTTATTACCGATATTTCCGCATGAGCTGTGGGATCGTTCCATTCGTTAACATGATTGTGTTCTTTCCAGTATCTTATAACATTATTTGTTTCATTATCAACCTGAATTATAACAGCACCGAAGGGGCCTCCTCCTGTTTCTGCAGAAATTCTTGCTTCGTTGCAGGATATTTCCATCCATTTATTACTTTTAACTTCTATGTCTTTATATACACCTTTAACTTTTATATTGGCTGTCTGACAGGGAAAATATTTCCATTTAGTCTTATCTTTAAGATTACACTCAGGATGATATTCACTCCAGGGCTGAACATAACCGAACACAGGGATTTCACCTAAAGGTTCGGGAATACCTTCATATTTCTGATTCACTTCAATTGCTTTCATAAAACAGGAGAACTCCTCTCAATTTGTTTAATTGTGCCGTAAATTCGTGTAAATTACCTTTAAAGCCATATTTCATAATATTAAAGATATATGTATTCTCCTGACGTGTGACGGGAGGAAAACGTTTATTGAATACTTATACTCAGTTCAGTAATGTTACACAAACGATTTTGCACTTTCATTTTTCTGTAAAAGAATTGTCTATTTCTTTACCGGAATCCTTCTTTATTTTTCATTATAGTTACTAACAGGCATGACCGTATCGGTCACAACCAGATATGAAAATGAATAGACAGTGGAGCATAAAAATTCATCTTTTTCATATAAAGTACCGCTCCAGATAAGTCAGTAACTCTTCATGATTACTTCTGTACTTTTTTATTTTTTTATTATTTACAAAGAATCCTTTTGCATATTTTTATATCTAAACATATAAAAGAAATTAAAAAGAAAAGGAGTTGTTTTTATGGAAAACATGCATTTAAATGAAAAGGATTTTAATAAAGAAGTTCTGGAATCTTCCGTACCTGTCCTGGTAGATTTCTGGGCTCCCTGGTGCGGTCCATGTCGTATGCTCGGTCCTGTAATTGAAGAACTGGCAACAGATTTCAGCGGAAAATTAAAGGTTTTCAAGGTAAATGTAGATGAAAATCCTTCCGTTGCCAGGCAATATGCTATTCGCAGTATTCCTTCAGTAAAAATATTCCAAAATGGAAATGTTGTTGATAGTATTTTAGGTGCAGTCCCTAAAGAAGAAATAATAGAAAAAATTAATAAATTTATATAAAAATATTTATTGCAACACTCCTATCACGGGCCGGACTCCGGGGGAAAAGAAGCAATCCTGTTAATATATATGCAGTGGTTGCTTCTTTTTTACAATTTACAGCATAAAAATTGATTTATAAACTAATTATGGCATTAAACTTGCGGGGAAGGAAATTTATATATCAAGGGAGAATATCAAATTATTCAGATAAGTGCCTGTAGAGTAGATAACATTTTATCTAATGTTTGATTTACAGCATTAAATATGAAAATTTGTTCCTCCCGTAACGCATTATGAATTAAGCATTACACATTGCGATTTCGCTATAATTAAATTTATAGCAAATTATAAAATACAGTATAATATGAGCTATGAATAATAATGTAATAATAGAAAAGAAAGAAAATCCTGAAATGTTCCAGAGATTACACCTCCATTTAAATAAAAACGGGGAGGCTCAAAGAGTGGCTTTTCAGGGAATAAATACCCCTGTTTTCTGTAAAAATCATGCAGGGGAAACCCTCGTCTTTAAGCCGTTAAACCAGGAAAGCGGGAAAAGAAAAGATATTATCTATGAAATATGCGCTTCTCATATTATGAAATATTTCAATATTCCCACCATTACCTACAGAGAAGTGGACATAGATGATTCCGGCCATAAACAGAGAGGAGTCATATGTGATTTTATTCATGCTAAAAATCTGGAAGAAGATCCTTCATTAATATATGGAATTAAAAATGTCAATGAAGCAGTAAGAGGTATGATATTTGACGGCTGGCTTGGCAATTTTGACAGAATCCTGACAAACAGCAATCTATGGATAAACAATGAAGGGAAGGTTGTTTTCGGAGATTACGGATGTTCTTTTCGCAGAGGCCTTAAAGCCTTTGGTTTACCTAAAGCAAATATTCTTTTCATGTATCTCTATGGTAAAAAAGAAATTATTGAAGACACTATTAATGAAATTACTTCTTTATCAGATGAAGATATAATTAGTATTATAGATGAAAGTCTGAAATTTACTCCCTTTGAGCCGGAAATAAGAGAACATATGATAGACGTCCTGAAATATAACAGAGATGAACTGAAAACGGAAAATCCTTTCTCAAATTTTTATGAAGAAAAAGATTTAATCATAGAATTAACTGAAAAAGATACAGAAGATATAGCCATGGCTTTGCTCGACAGATATGGCTATAAAAAAGAAAAAACTCCTGCCGATATGGCTTTAAGTAAACTATGGTTTTACAAAGACATCAGTTTAAAACCTGTGATACATATTCTGTCACAAAATCTGAATAATATAGTGAATAATTATGTTAACAGTGAAAATAAAAAGATTGAAATAACCATTAAAAAAGCCCATATACTTTATATATTGAGGAATATGTCTGTCATGATAGCATTGAAAGAATGGCTGAGGAAAGATATTACCGATGTAACAGCAAGATTGTTTTCATCACTGTTACTGTGTAGTTTATCAAATACTCTTATGGACAGGGCTATATGTTTGTTGTAAAAATATTCAATTTTCAGGTGTCAGGTTTTGGGTCAGGAAAATTAAAACCTGGAACCCCAAAACCTGTTTAACCTATAAAGCCAGTAAAAACAAGGAAATCATGAAAAAGTGCAAAAGTATAACATCTGATTATATATTAATTTTAATCTTAATTCTCATTTCTTTCCCTGCCTCTGCCGGTCCTCTGGAAGAAATAGATAAAGACAACGAGGTATATGATGCCCTTCGCCTGATGGAAGAAGGAAATTTCATAGAAGGCTACCCTGATGGCTTTTTTAAAGGAGACAGGCCCCTTACAAGATATGAAGCAGCCATGGCAGTAGCAAGAATAGTGGCGAAATTGCAGTTAATGGAAGCTTCCACTCCGCAAAAACCTGATATGTCTCTGTATATGACAGAAGATGACAGGAAACTTCTGAATAACTTAATAAAAGAATTCAGAAGTGAATTAAAATCTCTTGGAATAAGCATAATAAATATAGAAAATACCCTGGAACATTTAAATGGAAGGATAGAAAAGCTGGAAAAAATAAAAGTAAAGGGAGCGTTGAATGTTACTGCAGTTTCTATCGGATATGCTCCCGATGAAATGAATACAAAGAGTTTCGGAAATCCCAATCCTGTATCTCCCACACCCGGGCCTGTTATTATGCAGGACAGGGATCGTTATAATGGAGCTAACGGAGGGAGTCTTCTCTTTTCAGGTTCTGCCATCATGTCCAGGCTGGATCTTAATATAAGCAGCAATATTACAGAACATTTAAAAGCAGGAATTGATCTTATCTCTTACAGTTCCTTCGGAGAAAAAGGTATTATTGATGAATGTGGTATTATGCCTCCCTATAATACTATGGGGCAGATTTCAACGGCGTTACATTTTGACACCCAGGCAGGTACATTCTGGTTTGACAGTGACGGAGATTTTGATTTAACAGGACAGATAGGTGAATTCAATGTGAAGAATATATCCAGAAATCTCTTCTTTGGCATAAGAAACAGTTTTTCTTACGGAGGCAGAGATGTTTTACCTATGAACGGTATAGATATTTCCGGCACTTTATATAAAACACTGAATATGGAAATTTTTATGGCCCGTAATCTCAACACATTCAAACCGGCGGATACAACCGGTATACCATCCCAGTTCAGATATATCATGGCAACACCCTATAATGACGGTGCCGGTTGTTACAGGGTTAATAAATATGGCATAATAGATCCGGGCCAATATGATAATTCCGCTTACGGTTTATGGCTTGGTAATGATTTCAATAAAGGCAGAGCTCATATAGAAGGAGCAATAATAAGATTATATGAAGATTATGCTTCAAACCCTTCTCTCGGAACAGATAAAAATCTCACATCTCCGCCGAAAGACAGTATTTATTACGGCATAAAAGCCTCTTATACCTGGGCAGGAGAAAAGATCAGTCTTTACGGAGAATTTAACAGAACAGTTTTTGATTATAACCTTCTTGATAACCATAAAGGCTATGGAGGAAATTTCTTAAACACAGGTGTAAAGTTCACCTTAAGACCTTTTTCTTTTTACAGTGAATATTTCAGAATTGAGCCCAATTATGATCCCCTCGGATATCATCAGCACTGGGGAAGATTATACCAGGGAAGTGGAGGACACCATGACGGATGGAGATGGACTTATGGTTCTTTTTCGTCCAACGGAAGAAGATTTTCAACTACAAGACCAAACAGAACAGGTATAAATCTTGGTATAAACTGGAAATTCAGCAAAGATTCCAGCAATACCCTTTATACTAATTTCACATATCTAGAACAGGTCAGACCTACCCTTATTACAGGAGGAGAGGATTCCTTTCAGAAATATGATTTTCTTACAGGATACACTGTTCCTGACCTTACAGGAATTAATATTTACGGTAATCTCGATCATATGTTTACAGTAAGTGATCCTGCAAAAGGAAAGGAATATGCCTTTGAAGGAGGGGGAAAATATAAAATCAAACGAACACTTCACACATGGGGTTATGTGGAATATCATAATTTTACGAGAGATTATGAGTGGTCAGATTATAAAATGGATGTGAACTATTATTTTGCCAATGGCGGTATTACCTGGTATCCGACAGGGAAATTAAGCCTTCAGGGTTATATAAATTATGTAAAGGTTTCAGGTTTGAATGAAACAGGAAATGAAGTAAAATGGGATCAGATTATACCGGGATTGGGTATAAGATACAGTTTCAGTGAGAACATGGAATTTCTTTTAGACTATAAATTTTACAGCTATTCCTCTGACTATCCCTATGATGTATATGATAAAGTCCCTGATATCAACAATGATTATAATGCAAATAAATTGATGACGCGACTGACGGTAAAATTTTGATACGCGTGATTTACGTGACCCGTAAGGTATGCATGCTTACTTTTCACTGTTCACAACTCACTGCTCGCTCTTTAAAACACCGTATGTTCATTAAAATCTTCTTCTGTTTTCTCTATAGAACTTCTCAATATTTCGCCTGTTCCCGGATCCAGAATAATTTGTTTTAACTGTTTCTCCGAAGTAAGTATTTTAATTTCGTAGACAAGATATTCGTCCAGTTCGTCCAGTTCTATACTGACCAGTTTATCCGAGTCTTTCTGGATAGCCATATTTATAGCGTCTTTAAAAGATATTTTTACCATATCAGGATATTTAGCTTCATCCTGTTTTTCTAATGTTATACTTCCGGGTTTCACAGGTTTTTCACCGTATTTATCTTCATAATCATCTTTATCAACGTCTTCTTCTCTGGCCACTTTCAGTATTGAACCATTACCGGCATCTACAAATATTTCCATTATATTATAATCACCTGTAACGATTTCTACCTGGTATACAAGATAATCTTCCAGTGCTTCAAGCTCAAGTTCCAGTAATTTACCGGGACATTCTTTCATTGCTATAGATATGGCCTGGTCAAAGCTTATTTTAGCCATACCGGGGTAAGTGTGTTCATCAAATTTATATATCTTTATAGTTCCGGTGTAGTCTTCCGCCATAAGCCAGTTACTCAGTAAATATAACATAAAGACTGTAAATAATATTTTTTTCATAATAATCTTCCTCCTTTCACCGGTAATTAAAGCCACATTTATATTACTGTGGTGACCATAAATAATACATAGACGGGAGAAAAATCTTTATTACATGTTTTATGGTCACGTCAGTATTTATAACATGACAGTCTGTAAAACAACTATACTTTTACACTTTTCATAATTTCCTTGTTTTTACTGGCGTTATAGTTAAACAGGTTATGGGTTATGGGGTTTAAAACTTCTTAATCCGACACCCGACAAAAATAAACCTCATTTGCGACAGTTATTTTGACTTCATTCCTGGATTATTTTTTTATAGTTTCTAAAATCTGCAAACGTACAGTACAATAACATATTATAACATATATTGTCGATTTTAACATATGCCTTTAAATAGAATTTAGAGCCTATCCGAGAAGTCGCCCCATACCTTTCCACTGCCAGGCTCTTCCGAAAAATCTATAATCCTCCTGAAAGAGAATCTGTTTTTACAGACATTTACTATTTTGCGTCTATTTAATTTACAACTGGCTGTTAATACGGTATATATTTTTCTCCAGAACCTGGCAGTGGAAAGGATGAGAAAATAAATATTACTTTTCGGATAGGCTCTTAATAGGAACAGGTAAAATCCTGCTGGAATGCATATATCCATAGATGCCGTTCTTTGTGAGAATGTATTCCCATTCACCGTGTTCGCCATTCTGGAGAACTATGAAAATTTCATCCTTATAAACTTTACCTGTAACCTTATAACCTTTCCCGGGACCTTTACGAATATTTGTATATCCGTCAGGGTCATTAATATAAGCATAATATTTAGCCGGCAGCAAAGGCTCAAGAAAAACAATCCTGTCCGCATTCATATATCCGATTTTTCCATCAGGAGACTGAACGAGCCACCAGTCTTTATACGCACATTGTAAAAACAGAAAATGCTCATTTTCATAAATCTTACTTATAACCTTATACTCTGTTCCCGGGCCCTTTCTGACATTTGTATATCCGTCAGGATCGTTAATTACTGCCACCCTGATCCTGTAAGAATTTGCCTGAACAGGCAGACTCATTAATAAAATTGATATTAAAGCAAATAGAATAATAAACCGTTTCATAAAATCTCTCTCCATTTATCAGTTAACCACGATGATTTTAATGTGTAAACTTCGTCATTGCGAGCGAAGGAAAGCAATCCCACTGGTAGGAACCAATTCGACGGAATTGCTTCGTCGCTATCGCTCCCGGCAATGACACACATCTTAATCATTGTGGATGTCTACTGGTAAAAATATTCTCCTGTTAAATATCCGCCGTCCAGATTTTTCACTTCGAAACCATTTTGTTTTAAAATCCTCTGGGCAACATATGCCCTGTAACCTGCTTTACAGTATACTGCTACAGGCTTATCTTTATCTATAGTATCTAAAAGGCTTCGAAACTCATCTACAGGTTTCAGGGAAGAGCCTTCGATGGTACCTTCGTCGTATTCCTTCTGAGTTCTTACATCAATAAGATTGTATCTTTCTTTTACTTCACTAAATTCACTGAAGGTAATAGAATCTTCAATGCCGGCCAATCTGTTCTGACCTGTCATGCCGGAAATATTTACAGGATCTTTGGCAGAACCGAAGGGAGGTGCATAGGCCAGGTCAAGGTTCGCCAGATCTTCTACTGTAGCGCCAAAATAAAGGGCTGTAGCAAAAACATCAATTCGTTTATCTACGCCATCTTCCCCTGTAACCTGTGCACCCAGAAGTTTTCCGGTTTCTTTATGAACCAGAATTTTTGAATGTACCATTTTAGCACCGGGATAATATTCTGCATGGGAATTTGAATGGGTATTAACGACTAAATAAGGGATTTTTTCTCTTTTTGCATCATTTTCAGAAATCCCTGTCTTACCTGCTGCCATTTTATTAAACCTTACTATGGAAGTTCCGAGAACACCTTTAAAGGTAAGATTTCCTCCTGCTGCATTTGCCCCTGCCACTCTCCCCTGCTTGTTTGCCGGTCCTGCAAGAGGTATCCAGTCCCATCTTCGTGTAACAAGATTAAAACTCTCCACTGCGTCTCCTGCAGCATAAATATCAGGTATGCCTGTTTCCATTTTTTCATTTACCTTTATGGCACCAAAGAAACCCGGTTCAAGACCAATCTCTTTTGCCAGTTTATTATTTGGTCTCACACCAATAGAAGCTATTACCATATCTGCCGTGAGTATATTACCTTTTTGCAAAACAACTTCTTTTACTTTCCCCGCATCATCTTTAACAATTTCTTTAAGTCCATTGTCTAAAATAAGCTCTATACCGGATTCTATTATATGCTTCTCTATGACGGACACCACATCATGATCCATAAGAGTAAGAATCTGAGGTGCCATTTCTACAAGTGTCACTTTTATTCCCACATGTTTCAATGCTTCTGCTGTTTCGAGTCCTATATAACCTCCTCCAAGAACTACTGCGCTCCGGGGATTATTTTCCTGAATAAATTTTAAAATTTTCTCAACATCAGGAACAGTCCGAAGGACAAATACATTCAGTGCATCAAGTCCCGGTATAGGTGGCATAGAAGGAACGGAACCGGGACACATAATTAATTTATCATATGGAAATTCAAAGATTTCACCGGTACTCAGGTTTTTTACCATTACTATTTTTCTGTCAGGGTTTACAGCCAGTACTTCATGAAGCACAAAAACATCTATATTAAATCTTTTCTTAAAATTTTCCGGCTTCTGAAGAATAAGTTTTTCCTTTTTAGCAATCTCTCCGCTTATATGATAAGGCAATCCACAGTTTGCATAGGACATATAGGGGCCTTTTTCAAAAATGGTTATCTGCGCCGCTTCATTCATACGGCGAGCTTTTGCCGCAGCAGAAGCACCTCCTGCAACACCGCCTATTATTACTATTTTTAGTTGATTCATTATTTCTATTCTCCTTTTTTCATTGAGCAGTTATATAATCGTGACGCGTGACGCGTAATGCGTGATGCGTAATGCGTGATGCGTGTTTTCACCGGTACCGGGCGAACACAGAGGTTCGCCCCTACTTTTCACGACTCACGACTCACGACTCACAGTTCAAGGGGAGATACATAATCTCCCTTTTCTTTCTGTAAAGCTAAAAGTCTTTCCCTTTCTTCTTCCAGGACTTTAAGAAGTACAGGAGGCGTATCTGACACGTCTTTTTTATAGATTTTTTCCATTCTGTCAAGTTTTGCCAGAAGATTGGGAATCCTTATAGTAAATTGTTCTATATAATCTTCCAGTGTATAATCCTTATGAAGAACTTCTTTAAAAAGGCTCTTTAAATCATCATATAAGGGAATATATCCACATGGAGTTTTTATGGCTTTAACATCCCCCCTGGCACGGAGTTCCATCCATTTTACCCAGACCCTCTTATCATCCATAGTGTTTAAATATTTGCCTTCTTTATTTTTCAGGAAATAATTCACATAGAATATAAAAGGCGGGTTATTCACTTTTTCTCCAAAGATAAGATTGTTTTTTATATATTCTCCTATACTGTAAGAAAGGAATTCAATATTGGACATTAAATTGTATTTCCTTACCCCTTCTTTACCTATTGTAGCAGAAGTTGTTTCTGACTCAACCATGGCACCTTTTGTCAGTATACCATGATGCCAGTCAAAAGACTGGCACACAGGAACAGATGTATCGGAATCTCTTCCTCCGTATATAAATCCGCTTACAGGTACACCTTTCGGTTCATCTATATTACCGTCAAGATTATCAAGCCGGTAAAGGGATACAGTATAGCGGGCATTACTGTGGGAAAGGGGTATATCTTTACTATCTTTATCTTTTTTTCCTCTGTACCATTCACCTGAATGATTAAAACCTTTTTCAGGTATTTCTCTTCCGTCTCCCTGCCATGCTGGATTATTATGTTCATCTACAAGAATATTGGAAAATATTACTTCTCCTTCTGTATTGAGAACTTTCCATATAAGAGGATCATCATTGGGGTTTACATCTTTTATTATACCGAAAATACCTTTTTCTACATTTACAGCTCTTATTTCGCCATCTATTATACGAAGATAAACAATATCATCACCGATGATATTTTCTCCAGGCAGCATAGCAGTAGAGGTTTTTCCACATGCACTGGGGAAAGCACCTGTAAAATAAGTCTTTCTGCCGCCGGGACCGTTAACTCCCATAAGGAACATGTGTTCTGTCAGCCAGTCTTCTTTTGCCGATTTATTTATGGCAAGCCTCATAGCAAGTTTCTTTAAACCGATTGTATTTCCGCCATACTGGGTATTGGAACTGAATACTATATTATCTGTAAGATCTATATAAACTCTTCTTTTATCCAGATTTTTGGAGACACTGTTGTCCAGTTCTCCCGCACTGTGGACAAATTTAAAAAAGTCTGAGCTTCCGCCAAGTTTTTTAAACTGTTCATATCCGCCTCTGTACAATAGGTCTTCACTATGTGCAACATAAGCGGAATCTGTTATCTGAACTGCTGATATGGAAAAAGGAGAGTTTACCGGGCCGAGACAGAAAAGTCTTATATATACCTCGCGGCCTTTCATTATATCTGTCAATATATCATGAATTTCAAGAAGTCCTTTATCTCTGTCTGAAGCCTCTATATGGGGGCCGAAATCAACTCCTGCCGGAAGAAGATAACGGGTATTTTTTATATCTCTCCCCTGATCGTAATAGTTGTCATAGTGAACCGTCTGTCCATTAAGTCC
This sequence comes from Vulcanimicrobiota bacterium, assembly GCA_040217665.1. Taxonomy (GTDB): domain Bacteria; phylum Vulcanimicrobiota; class SpSt-956; order SpSt-956; family JAKJGF01; genus CALARM01. The sequence continues at coordinate 732 of JBEHWP010000057.1, read as the reverse complement.
TATTTTTTTCTCTTCTTTATTTAATATGGCTGCTTCCCTTATATAGTTTACATCTTCAGGGGAATCATTGCATACAAATACTCTGTCAGGATTGCAGAGATTTACATATTTCTCGACAAATTTCATCAAATGCTCATTGTTCAATTTTGATAATTTATCAAAATTTTTCTCACCAATTCTGTTTTTAAAATCCATTGTTTCTACTTCCTTTCTATATCATTTGCAGGTTATCAGTTTTAATACTATATAATATTATTGCTCACTGTAACCACTGGTCACTGCTCACTGTAATGATATATTCACTGTTCATCACTTTATACCTGCCTGAATATAATTTATAAAAAATTTAGAGGCATTTATTATATAGACATAAGGAGAAAAAACGTTTATAATAAAAAAACTGGCATGAGACAGGTATTCCATCGCGTCACGCGTCACGCGTCACGCGTCACGATGCAAAAGGATAATCTATGGGTACAGACGGTATCGAACAAGAATTATACGAAGATCTTGCCGGCGAGATTATCGCCATATTTTCTCTTATGGTAAGACAGAAAAAACAGGTGAATGCAGAAAATCTGGCAGAAATCTTCAAGCATAACAGAAAAGTTTCCCAGTTAATACAGCTTTCTCAGAAAAAACTGGATATAAGTAAATATAAAAGTGATGAAGCTTCTGAAAAATATATAGAAGAAATTGAAAAATTAAGAAAATCTCTTAGGGAAACAAAAC
>JBEHWP010000056.1:0-14883 GCA_040217665.1 Vulcanimicrobiota bacterium | reverse complement strand
CATATCACCATTTATATGTTTTTCCTGAAGACATGACAGGAGAACAGAACCTGCTTCATCTTCACCTGTTACTCCGCATATGTTGGTTCTGGCTCCCAGGGATGCAGTATTGTTTGCTACGTTTGCCGCACCTCCAAGTATATATTTTTCTTTTTTTACATTTACTACCTGAACAGGTGCTTCGGGAGATATCCTGTCTACTTCTCCGTATATATATTTGTCTAACATTATATCTCCTATGACAAGAATATTGTTATTTTTAAAATTATCAAGTATTTGTTCTGTTTCCATATGTTATTTATCCTTTTATCGTGACGCGTAATGCGTGATGCGTAATGCGTGATGTGTATTTAATCCTACAGGGCGTTTAATTAAACGCCCCTAATTCCTTTTCACTTTTCACCCTTCACTCTTTTTATAGAATAAAGTTCATCTTCCACTAATTTACATATTATATGTCCTACCGTAATATGTACTTCCTGTATTCTCTGGGTGCTATCGGAAGGTACAATAAATGAAATATCTGCTATATCCTTTATTTTTCCTCCGTCTCTTCCTGTAAAAGCCACTGTAATTGCTCCTTCTTTTTTTGCCTGTATGATACCTTTTATTATGTTTATTGAATTTCCGCTTGTAGAAAAAGCGATAACTACATCTTTATTTTGAACAAAAGCTTCTATCTGACGTTCGAAAACTCTGTCGTAGCCCCAGTCATTCCCTATGGCTGTAAGTACCGAAGAATTTGTGTTAAGGGCAATACTCGGTATGGCTTTTCTGTTTTTTATATCCAGTTGATGGGTAAGTTCTCCCTGAATATGCTGTGCATCTGCAGCACTTCCTCCGTTACCGAAGAGAACTACTTTCCCTCCCTGTCTGATAGATTTTATTATAACAGTAGCAATCTCTTCAATTTTCTCTGAAAGGTTGTCTGCCACTTTTTTCTTTACTTCAGCACTGTCATAAAGTATTGATTTTATTATAGATTGCATGGGGGAATAGTCCTTTCCAGATTTTTCAGTGAATTATATCATAATTTTGACGTACGGTGAAGATTAATCAGTGGCCAGTTCTCAGTGACAGCCTTGATTTTAGCCTTCACTCTTCACACTCTTTATTCTTTAACAAGATAATCTTTTTTCTTTTAGGAGAAAATCCTACTGTAACAGTTCCGTCTATTATCTGCTTCAGTTCTTTACCTACCAGTTTATTACGCCATCCCCTGAGAAGAGGTGTTTCATCATCTATCTCAAAAAGATGATTGTAAATAAATTTTTCTATATCATCCTGTCTTGCAATAATTCCATGAGGCATATTTTTCTCAGCCCCTTTTTTCTTAATGAAAGCAGTCAGTAAACTGGTGAGGCCGTCAGGTACTTTACAGCTTTTCTTTCTCTTCAGTATTTTCTTATATCTTTTTCCTTTTTCTATAGTTTTTAAAATGTCATAACCGTATCTCTTTATAGTTCCCGTAGCCATGCCGGGGACAAACTTTAATTCTTCCATAGAAGAAGGACCGCTTATTGCAAGGTTTACCATTACTTCATCTTTGATTACATCTTTCCTTATTCTGTCCAGTTCCCTTGCTTTTTTTTCCCGCCACATATAAAGCTCACTGTATATATTACGGGCCTTACCTTTCAGGCTACCAGGTATTTTAACCCTGTCTTCCAGATTTTTGGGCCTGTAATTTTCTTCCTGTTCCAGTTTCTGAAATTCTTCTTCTACCCAGCTATAACGTCCCAGGCTTTTTAATTTTTCAGTGAGATGATTGTATACGACAGGAAGGTATCGGACATCATCAAGACCATATTCTATCTGTTCCTTTGTGAGAGGTCTCTGGAGCCAGTTTGTATAGGTCTCACTTTTATTTAACGTAACACCTGATATTTCATTAACAAGTTTTGCATAACCTATCTGTTCTTCATATCCTGTAAAAGACGCCGCAATCTGTGTGTCAAAAATAGGTTTCGGGACTTTCCCGAATAGATGGTAAAATATGGATACATCTTCCTTACATGAATGAAGTATTTTTGTTATGGAAGGATTTATGAGCAATTCTGAAAAAGAAGTCAGATCTTCTATTTCCAGAGCGTCAATTATAAAACATAAATCTTCTGATGCTACCTGAACAATACCGAGACGGGAATAGTAATAACGTTCCCTTACGAATTCTGTATCAATAGCTATATAGCTGGATGTTGAAAGATACGAACATAATTCTTTAAGAGTCTTTTCGTCTTTAATATATTGTGTGTTTATCATAATTTTAGCAATTTAGCAATTCAGCAATTCAGCAATTCAGTTTTTTGCCGACATGCCGATATGCTGACATGCTGAATTGCTATTAAATCACAAACCTTATACCTGTTTCTTTGCATACTTTAAAATAGTTCTCTGCAAGCCATGTATTTACTATCAGATTAAATTGATTTGTCTGTTTTACCCAGGAAATCAGTTTTGACAGTATTGAATTTTTTTCTTCATCCCTTGCAGAGTTAAAGTGTTTTTTGAACCTCCTTGTGTCGTAAAGATACATTTTTATCAGATTTTCCGGTTCTAATTTGGATAATATTTCCTGTATATCCATGCGATTTTTTTTCGCTTCTATGAGATCCTTTTTAACCGAGTAATCAAGATCCCGGAAGAGGAGATTGTTTTGATTTAAGTCTTTCGTGATTTTATTTCTTATTACTTTATATTCTTCTGCCTTTGCTTTTATCTGGCCTGGAGTTATTTCTGTTTCTGCTTCAAGGCCGGAGAAAAAAGAGCTTGTTGTTATAGTGCTCATTATTGCTTCACGGGCAATCTGTTCAAGTTTTGTATTGGTCAGATCTTCTTTAAACCCTATATAGCCGTGTCGAAACAGTATATTTAAAACCTGGTTTTTATTTGTTCCGTTAAGGAATATGTCTGCATCATCTCCAGGATAGATAGAAGGCTTTATTGTAGTAAAATATATAACTATACTCCTCTGGCTTATAAGATAGTAAACATCTCCTTCCGGTATGGATTCTCTCATACATTCAACAGGTTTTCTTACAGGAAGAATATTTCTTTCAGGTATCCTTATAAGATCCAGCGTGGGGTATTTCTGTGATATATCATAAGGCTCTGTTACAAGTTTTTTTAATTTTTCTGTCCTTGTTTTACTCAACATTCTGTAAGGATCGGTTTTCAGGGTTCCTATTTCCTGTTTTATCTCTTTTATTCTCTTAACACTTTTTCCCGGTGTTTCCAGATCGAGCTCTATAAAGAGTTTTCTGTTTAATCTGTCATAATAACAGGAAATTTTTCCCATAAGTACTTCTTTTAAAGTAATATCATTAATAAGGTTAAAAAATTCCTGATCGGCATAGATAAAATTTATAAGATGGCGAAGACAGGAGTAATCATCTCTTAATATAATGTCATCCCTCTGATTTACCGTTGTAAATACTATATGACCTTTGAGATAATCTTCTCCGAATTTTTTTGCCAGATCGGGACTGTATCCTGTGGCGTCCATCCTCAGACCTTCAATATCTTCCCTTGTAGCAGTAGTGCCTGTATGAGATAGAAATTGAAGATAATTATCTGCTTTCTGACCTTTTATAAGTTCAAAATCTTCGTCTTTTAATACTTTAAAATCTATTTTATCAGACATTTATTAATCCTCTGCAGTGGCAGTTCGCGAACTGCCTCTACAACATTATTTTTTATCACTGTAAACCAGCACTGACCCGTCTTTTGACTCATATTCTTTTTCCCATGACTTTTCAAGTTCACTCACCACTTCTTTTTCCAATAAATATGAATCTTTGAGCCTTTTTTTCCTTTCATGCCAGTCCTTCTGCTTTTCCCCTTCCTGAAGTTTCAGGAGAGACAGAAGTTCTTTCATAATATAAACAATATGAACTTTCCTGTAGTGCTGTGGCATGATGTTAAGTTTTTCTTCATTGCTCATCCTGAAATATCCAGGAATTTTAGTTTTATCAAACCATTTGCCGTAATTTGCCACTTCTTTTGAAAGATTTGCCACATCTCTTCCTGCTACTTTACTTTCAACACATAATCTGGCAATCTCATTAATTAAATCTTCAGACTTTATATCTCCTCCGTAATGTTTGAGTTTTTCAGCAATATATTTATTTAAATCTTCCGAACCGTAGGAAGTCCAGAATGGATTGTCTTCTTTTATATTCTCTGTAAGTATATAACCTTCCTTCAGTGAATCATGGAGACACACATTGAGAAAGAGATTTTTATAGTCTTCTACGGTTTCTGCACCTTTTGCGCTTATTTTGAAAAATCTCGTATAAATGGCGGGATCTAAAATATCTATGGAAGATGTTTCATCGTCTCCTACCAGATTTACGTCGGCAAAGAGCACAAAATGGCCTGTTCTCGGTGTTTCCGGGCCATCTATTATATTAAGGGCTTCTCCTACAAGCTGATTGTCTTCCTGCCTGGCATCTTTTGCCTTCCTGGAAGGCATCATGGTGTCAAAATCAGGCATATAGACAAATCTTCTTTTATCCGGTTTCCATACCCTGTCCGTAAAAATCCTTCTGAATTCATTGGCACTTTTATTTTGATATTCAGATTTGAATTTACTACCCATTATAATAACGACTTCTGCAGGGAGATCATGCTCTTTTGCTATTTTCATGGCCTCATTGAACATAGCCATTATTGTTACTGTTTTACCGCACCCTGAACTTCCTATGATGATAAAATACTGCATGAAAGGCATGAGTGGATTGGTCGTTTCTCCCGGCCCCATGCTCATAACATTATATATTGCTTCAAAGCCTATTCGTTTCATTTCCGAGTTGCCGACTATTTTGTCAAAAGGCACTTCTACATGAAATTTACTTTCTTCAAAACGGCTCAGAGAAAATCCCTGTATTTTTGTATCTCCTATCTTAAGTTCTATACCGTTTATATTGAAGTAATTTATTATATCTTCATAATCTCCCCTGCATGACAGAATGGCATTGGCATAATTCTTGAAAAATGTGGCAGTATTTTGAATTAATTTCTCTCTGCTGTCAGTGGCATATTTTCCCTGTTTGCTTTTTATAAAATCTATGTAATCACTTATAGAGTTCCTCAGAAATTCTTCTTTCCCCTGGATTTTAAAGGGTTTTAGCTCTTCAGTAGAAACGCTTTCCGTTCCTGTTTCCTCTTTCAATATATCCATGCCTATAAGAGAACCGCAGTAAAGGGAATAAAACTGAATAAATTCCTTTTCTCTTTCCGAAAGTTCCAGGTCACTTTTACCTTCATCAAGCCGTTTTTCCGTGAGAAATCTTTTTTCCAGGCTTTCGTAGAGAGCAAGATAGGCACCCCAGCAATTTTCAAGACTTTCAAGAGAAAAAACTTCTTCCCTGAAACTTCTGTATTTTAAGTGAGGAAAGAGAGAATTGAGAGCTTCTACAAAGGTTTTGTCTGTATAACGGCCCCGGTCTACAATAGAGGTACCTTTCTGAACTTTCTCTACTCCTACAAGCACTTTAATAGTTTCATTATCCAGAATTTCTCTTACATGAGATATTTTTTCTTTCATTATTTCATCATGTATTGCAAGGGGGCTTGATACTTTCATAGTTTACCTCCGGATTTTTACTGATGAGAGCGATGTGTTGATCGTGACGGGTGACGCGTCAGCGTCACGGGAGGCACGACCATATGGCCATGCTCGGTTCAGTAAGAAATTTTTCGTTGATTTTACTCTGAAATTATAAAGTATTTTCTCCTGAAGGTCAACTAATTTAAATTCGACGGTTGAAAATAATAGCCGGGGGAGTATAATAATTTATAGAGAAGAAAATTTTACGAAAGAATTATACAAAAATACTGGCTCAAAGGAGTGAATTTAATGAATTTAATAAAAGCAAAAATACTGGCTGGATGGAACTCACCTTGAATTGAGTGAACCTGTTATAGCAGAGCCGGCAGAATCTATTCTTATAACAATCATAGATGGTGAACAAACATTATGGTATGAAGCAGATGAAAAACATTTTTTAGAAGCCTACGATGATGGAGATGCAATTTATGATAACCTATAAAATGGGTGATATTTTGCTGGTTAATTTTGTTTATAGTAGTTCTGTTCAAAGTAAAAAAAGACCTGCTCTGGTAATTCTGGATATAAATGATGCTGATATAATTTTAGCACCAATAACTACAAAAGAAAGGCCTGGGAAACTTACAGATTACGATAAATATGTAATTTCTGAGATATGGCATAAATTATATCTGTTTATATGATTAAAGTATGTATTATTTTCCCGGCTCTCTTTAATAAAGGCGGCTGCGAAACTCTCATGAAATATGTTATAAGAAGCCTTTATAAAGAGATTAAATTTTATATTCTCACATCTTTTGAACACAAAAACAGGGAATATCAGGAATTTTTAAATTATACGGAAGAAATTGTACAGGTAAGGCCGGATAATCAACAAAAATTACTTGATGAATTGAAGCGAATAAATCCTCATGTGGTTTTTACAGGATTTTTTCATTTTGCTACATCACCCTGTGCTCTGTTGAACATTCCTATCGTAGAATTCTGCGTGGGAGCAAAAGTTATGCCGAAACCTCAGGCAAATCCTCTTCATAATTATATGACTGTCGAATCCGAAGGTGCAAAAAAGCAGATACTTAAACACCGTAATTACCCTGAAGAAAGAATAAAGGTTATAAGAAATACTGTTTTCTATGACGGAGAAATTGCTTCAGAGAAAGATATAAGAACTCTCTTTGATGTGCCGGAAGATTTTTATATTGTAAGTCTTAATGCCAGAGCGGTTCACGGAAAGGGATGGCCTGTTATAGCAGAAGCGATGAAAATTATGGCCGATGAAAAAGTTATATTTATCGGTTTTTCAAGAATGGAAAAAGCCAGAACTTCTGCATGGGATAAAATTCTCTTTTATAATAAGGCATTAAAAAATTTCAGGGTTTTTGACGGCGCTGATATGGAAAGATCGTATGTGATGGGTGTTACTGCCTGTTCTGATATTGTCTGTCTGCCTACCACACACAGAGAAGAAGGTATCCCGAACTGTATCGTAGAAGCCATTTATTTCGGTAAACCTGTTGTTACGTGTCGGAACGGATATATAGATGAAATTGTTTTTGACGGAGAAAACGGCATGTTTGTCAGACCGGCAGGCAATGATGTTGCAGGAGCCATAAAATATATGTTAAGTAATGATGAATTGAGAAAAAATTATTCGTTACGTTCAAGAGAAATATATAATGAATTATATGACAGAGAATCCTTCAAAAATTTGTACAGACAGGTTTTTATTGATGCCGCACAGGAAGGATATTTCTATGGGAACAGGAAAAAGGGATTCTTTGAAAAATTTAAAAATTTTGAAAATTTTGAAAATTTTTTTACCCGGTTTTTTTAAGTTCTTCTTTTATGGTATTGAGATAATAATAATTTCCTATCTGAGACGTAAGGAATGAGCGATAATAAAATCTGCTTTCCGAACTGTTGAATATCTGTTCATAAAACTTTATAAGAAAGGGAGGATTGAAGATTTTTAAATTTAAAAAACTTAAAAAATGTATGCCTGTACCCAGTTTTATTCTCCAGTGAGGGTGTTTTCTGTAAAGTTTTACCGCATAGACAGCTTTTTTTATGGCCCACTTTTTTATATATGCCAGTTCATCAGGTTGAAATGGTTTGTAATGAAACACGATTGCTTTAAATGAAAAGGTCCATTTAAGTCCCATCATCCTGAGGCGAAATCCGAGTTCACAATCTTCCCACCATAGAAAAGACGGATCGAAACTTCCTGCTTTTATAATATGTTCTTTCGCAACAGATACATTACTTGTACAGAAAAAATTTTTATTCATGTCCCAGAAACCTACCGGTCTGTCCTCTGGTATCTTCATTTCCGGAATATTTATGACTGGGCCCCTTATTATAAGATTATCTTGATTTTTTTGTAATATAAGATGTTCTTTTATCAGTTCCTTATGGGGGAGAACATCATCATCAAAAAATAAAATTATTCTGCCCTTTGCCCGGTTTACTCCGTTATTTCTTGCCACAGCCTGTCCCTGGTTGTCCTGATGTATATAAGTGAAGTTATAGTTTTTCTCTACATTTCTGACAAGTTCCTCAGTGCCGTCAGTAGAGCCGTCGTCTATGAGGATTACTTCAAAATCTTCTCTTGAAGCAGATTGATTATTTATAAGCTGCAGACATTCTCTGAGTACATCTTTTCTGTTATATGTAGGTATGACTATACTTATTTCCATGTTTTAATTGTAATCCGGTGCTCTACGCATCACGCGTCACACGTCACGCATCACGATTTAGATGGCATGAACCTTAAAATTATCATAAAACTTTACTTTTGTCATAAGATCATTACGCAGTTCCTGGGGACATATGAAATAATTCTGAGTTTTCACAAGGGTTGACGGTGATGATTTTATATCTTCCGAGCCTATGGCGAGTTTATCCACAATGGGTATAAGATAATTGGCAAAAAGTCCCACTGCCTGACCTTTAGCATCATTTGACTGGCGAAGATTTTGAGCAATAGAATCCTGGTCGCTTATATATTCAATCCTGTAACACATGAGATAGGGGAATTTTTTGTCTTCAAAGAGTTCTTTAACAAACCGTTTGTTATTTGTTTTAGAATAATAGAAGGGCCCTATTTCACATCTCTTAACCAGTTTCGGTTGAATACAGTCCATTGTTGACAGCATAATATAAACATTGGCAGGATCCCTTGAGAAGAAGCTTTTCATCTTTTCAAGAAACTCCGGTTTTGTCTTATTATTACGATCTATAGGCTCACTTTTCCATCGTGCCGGTGAGACTGTGAAAACCATTTCATATAAGGCCCAGAGTTTTTTCGCATCGTCAAAGCCTTTTATGACTGCCTGAAAATATCTGTCTTTTCCTTCAGATTTCATATATGTAATCTTTATATCATTATCCATAGGGATTTCCATAGTTCTATATCTGTTCAGGAAATCAAGCCTTCTGAACCATGACGGTTCTTCTCCGTTAAAGATGAATTTCTTCTCATTATGTTCTCTTATGGCTATCAGTTTGTTTGTAACAGGTATCTTAGGCAGTGCTTCAAACGTGGTTTCATCAAAGAATATATCCATGTATTTCCTGGATATTTCTTCATCGAGAAGTGCCACTTCTCTGTGGAGCCTTTCTACACCTCCGTCTTTTTCTTTGAGTCTCCAGAGGAGGTAACGGGATTCAAATGTCGGGAAGCCGCAGTCTTCCGGGTCTACCTTTATGGTTTCAAATATACCGAGGAAATCTCCATGTTTCGGTTCCGCTTTATATCTCAGTAATTCAAAAAAGTTTATAAGTAATTGATTGAACTGGACCATCTCCTGATAGTCCTTTTTTCTGAATTCTTCAATAAGATAGCGAAGACATGTTGTGATTAAATTTAAATAATTGTCTTTATCTGTTCCTGTTAATTCAAGTTCTTCCATAATTAAATAAATCGTAACGCGTCACGCGTCACGCGTCACGCGTTATGATCGCTAAATAGTTGTTATTCCAGTCTCTTCTTCCTGTTTTTCATAAAGCTCCTGTATGGCTTTTTCTCTGAATTCTCTGCTTGCATCTATGGCCTGTAAAGCAATCTCTCTCTTTTTCTCATCTGTAATAGGTTTCTTTAACTGTTCAAATACCTTTTCACTTATCTTCTTCGTTTCCATAGCAACGGAAGCAAGAGCTTCGCTGCTTGTCTTTTTCACATTGTCTATGAATTCGACTGCTGCATTCTGAAGGTCTACTCCCTGTATGGCCCAGATCATTCTGTCATAGGTCATCTGCATGGTTCTTTTCATTGTATTTATCTGAATGGAGAGACCTTTATAATTTTTCATCTGTTCTTTTATGATTTCTCCCCATACCTGAAGGGTTTTGTACTGGTCATGACCGCATTCGAACATGAGAACCCCTTCTGTAAATTTGTCACATGCAATTTCCAGGTTGTCTTTATATTTTTTATAGTCATTCTGAAGTTCTGTTACCTGTTGTATGAGAAGAGCTTTTTTATCCTGATCCGTTTCTGCCGCTAACTGTTCTTCAAGTCTCTGTAATTTATCTTTTGCCTCCATTGCAAGAGGTCTCCACTGGTTTGCATCTTTATTACCTTCAAGCTGTTTTTTACTTCCTTCATTGTATATATCCTGAAGCTTTTTCAGATCACTGTCAAGGCGGTTATCAAGCTGTTCACCTTCCAGTTTTCTTTTATCCAGTGCTATAGACATTTCTTCAAGGGTTTTTCTCTGTTCCTGGAAAGCAAGTCCTGTTTTGCTTACTCCCATTTCCAGGGCTTTTTTTCTTCCCCAGGGGCCCAGTTTATGGAGTAATCGCTGTTTCCAGGAATAGGTTTCATAGGTTAACCCGTTTTTTGATGCTTCAAGGACTTTCTGTGTTTTTTTAAGACTTTTGTTTACATCTTCACACAGATCCTGATATCCTCTGACCTGCTGGGCTACATTGTTAATGTAATTGCCCATATCATATTCCTGCATACCTTTGTCAATAATTGAATTCAGAGATGATTTGTCTTCTGATCTTCCTTCTCTTACTTTGTTAATATCAAAGGAACTGAATACACTGTCCTGTTTTGCTTTTTCTTCTACAGCCATGGTGATACCTCCTCAATAGACTGATGAATTTATTATACCATAAAAATCAAGTCATTGATAATATTTCGTAACGCGTGACGCGTGACGCGAGGAAAAGGCATATTTTATCTATACAATTCTTCCAACCCCTCTATAAATCCTTTAAATATTTCCAGAAAAAGAAAGGAATATTTTTTCTTTTTAAAGAATTCTATTATAGTTAATTTTTATGAAGTGAAAAGTGAAAAGTGAGTCAAAGGGTTGAACTACGCCCGGTACCGGTGAAAATATACATCACTCATCACCAATTACACATCATGAAACAACTGTTACGCATTACGCGTCACAATTTTTAATAGGAGGTATTTTTTGTGAGTACAATTATAAGAGTTGACGGTATGGAAATTCTTGATTCCCGCGGAAATCCTACCATAGAGGTAGAGGTTACCCTTGAGAGCGGCATAACGGCAAATGCCATGGTTCCGTCGGGAGCTTCCACAGGGGAAAGGGAAGCTGTAGAATTGAGAGACGGAGATAAAAAGAGATATGGCGGGAAAGGTGTTCTTAAAGCCGTAGAAAATGTAAATGAAATACTTGCCCCGGAACTAATAGGTATGGATTCTGTTGAACAGGCAGCCATAGACTATAAAATGATAGAACTTGACGGGACTAAAAATAAAGAAAAACTGGGTGCAAATGCCATACTGGGCGTATCTCTGGCTGTGGCAAGAGCTACGGCAATAGAAAGAGAGCTTCCTTTATACCGTTATCTGGGTGGTCCGGGAGCAAGGACCCTTCCTGTACCTATGATGAACATTTTAAACGGCGGAAAACATGCCGATAATAATGTAGATCTTCAGGAATTCATGGTATTTCCTCTCGGAGCAAAGAACTTTGCCGAAGCTCTCAGGATGGGAGCGGAAACATTCCATGCTTTAAAGAAGGTTCTCACTAAAAGAGGTTATAATACCGGAGTCGGTGATGAAGGAGGTTTTGCGCCTAACCTGAAATCCAATGAAGAACCTCTGGAAGTCATAGTAGAAGCTATATCTCTGGCAGGTTATAAACCGGGAGAAGATATATTCATAGCCCTTGATCCTGCAGCAAGTGAATTCTTTGAAGACGGAAAATATGTTTTTGCCAAGTCGGACAAATCTGCAAGGACTCCTGAAGAAATGGTAGATTTTTACGAAAATCTCGTAAATAAATATCCCATAGTATCAATTGAAGACGGCTTTGCTGAAAATGACTGGCATGGATGGAAACTGATGACTGAAAGACTGGGACATAAAATACAGCTTGTAGGAGATGATCTCTTCGTAACAAATAAAGAAATACTTGCTGTAGGCATAGAGAAACATATTGCAAATTCAATTCTCATAAAACTCAATCAAATAGGAACTCTTACTGAAACTCTTGAAACAATCGATCTTGCCAGGAGAGCAGGCTACAGTGCAGTAGTATCACACCGTTCAGGTGAAACAGAAGATACAACCATAGCAGATCTTGTAGTAGCCTGTAATACAGGACAGATAAAAACCGGATCTGCATGCAGAACAGACAGAGTGGCAAAATATAACAGACTGCTCAGAATTGAAAGAGAGCTGGATAATACGGCACAATTCCTGGGGAAAGCTATATTGAGTTAAGAGTAATGGGTGAGTCGTAAATAAACAGAGAGGCGATGAACTCGCCTCTCTATTTTTTATATAAAAATGTTTCTATCTATTTTTACATCACCCATCACGCATCACGCATCACGCATTACGCATCACGATTCTTACCATGTTCTTACAGGTTGACATGGATTTTGAGGACATGTCACAGGAGAACATGGATTTGAATAGATTTGAGGATAATAAGGAGAGGGATACCAGTTATTATAAACAGGGCCACCAAGGGCATAGGGGAAACCTGTTCCGAAAGGTTGCGGCTCTACGCCGTAAACAGAGAAAAAGCCCAGTCTTGTCCTTAAACCATAACCTCTTACTTCATTGTTGAACTGACAGTTCGCTAAAAGGTCAGGAACTGATGTAATGGGGCTTGTATAACCGGGAACATTCGGATAGCCTCCTCCGTAATAGCCTCCTCCGTAATAACCTCCGCCTGATGAATATTGTTGATTCTGACTGAATGTCTGCTGATTGCTCGGAGTATTGTTGATATTAATATTAATATTATTTTTAGAATCATCGGAAGATATAGTAGCCTGCGGGTTTGAATTGTCTGATTTCGGCTGTACATAGTAAATTACAGGGGAATAATCTGTATAATCATCTGTTCTTATAGAAATGACTTCTTTCCCGTTGAGATCACTGTAGAGATATCTTTTTTCCAGTAATGACAGAGTTTCGAGGAGAGGCAAACATATCTGCATGTTTTTGCCTTCCTTTACATAGCCTGTTCTCCAGGCCGGCAGAGATACGCCACTTATTTTTATGACTTTATTTTCCCTGTCATAATTATATTTAAATCCAAGAGCTTTCAGAAGTTCATCTGCTTTGATGTAAATTACTCCGTCCTGTTTTAATAATTCGGGATAGATTTTTCTGCCATCAAGTGATACGGAAATAGAACCTGATGGTAGGACACTACTTTTGCTCAGATTAACCGGCTCTGCACACATCTGTGCTCTGACACTGCAGGTTAAACAAACAATTAATACTAAAAGCGTAATTACTGTTTTGGGGTAAAACACCTCTATTCACCTCCTCAAGAAAATTTTTACAAAATATAACCCGACGTTATTATAGAATATTTTAATATTTTTGTAAGTAATTTTAGTTACTATTTTAGAGAATTATGACTTGATTTTTTTGAAAAATGAGCTAAAATTAAACAGTACATAAATAGTAAGTAATAACTCGAATTATCTTACCTCGCGTCACGCGTCACGATTGATATATGACAGAAAAAAATGATGTAAAAATTAAAGAAAATCTTTCTCCCTACATGTCATTATTCAATGAAATGAGTAATACCTTTGTACTCAGCGAGATTATTTATCTTCATGATGGTTCTCCCCGTGATTATCTTATTCTTGATGTAAACCCTGCTTTTGAAGAATTTACAGGTTGAGGGGTATTACGATCTCCGGAGAAAGCCCACGGACTTTAGCGTGGGATAGTGGATGGGGTAGGTAAAAGTAAAGTTATTCTTAAAAACCTTGAAAACGACGTAAAAGAAATGCTATACTCAGGTAGGAGATGACATTTTTATGAGAACCTGTTCTGAAGAAAAGAAAAATAAAATTAAACAGACTATGGCAGAAACAAAGGGAAAACGGGCATGTCAGGTATGTAAAGTATTTCCTTTAAACGTAGTTATATCTCATTTGAATAAATCGGAACAGGAAATTCTAAAGATGTTTTTTGTAGAAGCGAAATGGCTCTATAATCATATCCTGTCAACGGGAAAACCCTTTGAATATGATTATAAGAACAAAAACGTTGTAGTTCTGAATAAAGACAGAGAAGCAGAAGAGAGAACGCTGAAATATCTTCCGGCTAAAAACCGTCAGGATGTATTAAAAACGCTCCAGTGTAATATAAGAGGTTTATCAGCAAGAAAAAAGAAAGGCGGTCATGTTGGTAGATTAAGGTATAAAAGTGAATATAATTCAATCGAGTTATCTCAATATGGAGTAACCCATAAGATAGCGGGTAGAAATCGTATAAAGATAAATGGATTGAAAAGACCTCTAATAGTAAGAGGGTTGGACCAGATAAAACCATATTATGAAATAAGCGATGCAAAATTAATAAAGAAACCGTCAGGTTATTATATACATTTAACGTGTTATAAATCTGTATCAGGTTGTACTCTTATAAAGAAAAAGAATGAGTCAACAGGGCTGGATATGGGAATAAAGACAACAATAACCACTTCAGGTGGTGAGAAATATAATATATCTATTGGAGAAAGTAAACGCCTTAAGACTCTCCAGAGAAAATTACATAGAAGAGTAAAGGGTTCAAACAATAGATATAAGATACGTATTGCCCTGAGAAGGGAATATGAACATATAGCCAACCAGAGGAGAGATAAAGCAAATAAGATAGTATCTGAATTATTAAGAAATAATGAATTAATCTATATGCAGGATGAGAATATAAAGGGGTGGCATAAAGGGTTATTCGGGAAACAGGTTCAGAATTCAGCACTTGGAACGATAAAGAATAAATTAGAGCAGTCCGGCCGGGTAATAATTCTGGCCAGAAATCTGCCAACAACGAAATGGTGTCATAAGTG
>JBEHWP010000055.1:0-14934 GCA_040217665.1 Vulcanimicrobiota bacterium | reverse complement strand
TACAACTCTCTTTTAATACGGCATATCTTTTCCTCCAGAGCCCGGCCAGGGACAGGAGCGTGTTTCATATTTTTTGGACACCAATTTTCCTGTTGCGGTAATAAGGACTGCTACAGATAAGTTCATACCCATTTCTAAAACCTGTTCCTGACCGGACTCTTCCGGAAAAGATATGATCCTATTGTGTGGCAAAATGGTTTTACAGACTGTTAATATTTTGCGTCTATATCATTTACAACTCTCTTTTAATACGGCATATCTTTTCCTCCAGAGCCCGGCCAGGGACAGGAGTGTATGCCATATTTTAGGGATACCAATTTACCTGTTACTGTACTAAGCTTTATATTCTTCAGGCATTCTGAACCTCTCAGGATGCCTCAGCCTTGTCAGTTCTTCTTTCCATTCCTGCAGATATCCTTTATGATCTGTAAATCTTCTTCCCCAGTCACCGATACAGCATTCGCCCGGCAGAAAGATTTCATTCCCCTTTTTTTCGTATTCCGGTAATGTTATGGGATTATCCAGTCCTTCAGCATCTTTCCACAGAAGAGCTGTACCGTCTTTCCCGAGTCCGAACAGACCGAGACCGAATACAAACATTGATTTTACATTATATTCTCTCAATACTTCATAAACTCTCTGGGCTCCGACTTTTGATCCTGCAATGGAAAAAATTATTATCATTTCCAGTCCATGTTTTATGGCATAAGGCATATGCTCTCTCAGTGAATCACAGGCACTTATACCTGTAGCAATTGTTTCTCCAAGGATACAAAGTTTCCCCTTTGCTTCAAATCTTTTATAAGAAATAACAGTTCGAAATTTCTGTTTTCCTTCTTCATCATATTCATCTTCAATCAGTTCTCTGTGTAAGGCAATATAATTTCTGGGAAGAGAACTGTTAAATACTTTTGCATGGGCAGATTGAAGCTGATAATCATCAGAACCGGCAAGATTGACCTGTTCAAATCTTGTTCCAGGAGGATATTTCTTTAAAATTCCATCTTTTAAAGCTTCAAAAAAAGCTCTTGCTGCTCTGTAGGTTTCTATCTGAAGAGACCAGTTAACCAGAGAACGATCAAATAAAATTTTCTCAATTGCAGGAGAATGTAAAATATAGGTTTCATCGGGTAAATTTAACCCGTGGTCTATTACTCTCAACAATCCGAACTTACGGCTGTACACAGGTTTAAAATGTAACATTATCTTTTTTAACTCCTTTTTTTAAAAACTATTTTTCATCTGCCCGTTCCAGAATTTTTACAGCTTCATCGGGAGAAAAATTAGTAATAAGAAGATTTATATCTTTCCCGAGAAGCTGACTCATAATCAAAATTAAATCTTTTTCTTCTGCTCCATTAAGAGGAAATTTATTCAGTTGCCTGAATAATTTCCTGAAAAATTCCGTACCATGTTCTTTATAAATATTTATAACAAAAGCAGAACTGCAGAGATAAAACTCAGGATACAATTTGGCTTCCGGAAGATTTATGCTTTTCAAATCACAGTTACTTTCTTTGAAGGAATTTATCCTGTCCTGATAACGTCTTTTATAATCATCACGATAATATTTCTTCATAAAAAGATAGGCAGCAAGATCTCCAAAACCTTCTGAAAACCAGACACATGACAGCTCATCTGTAAAATAATTTCTTACTGAAAGATCACCCAATTCATGAGGCATTCTGCTGTCCAGATAATAATTATACTGTTTGACTTCATCAAAGGATTTTATCTCAACAGGAAAAGTAAGCACGCCGTTTCGTTCTGTGCCTCTGTAATTTTTATATGTAGGAACTTCATCTTTAACCGGATTATATAAGACAGCATAGACCTTATCAGGATATTTAAAATTAAAATAACCTTCTATCATTTCTTTTGCAGATGTTAATTTCTTCTGTGCCTCTGCCACTGTCTCCTTATCTATAGAAGAAGTATAATATATTCTGAAAACATCTCCGCAGTTTACAAAATTCAGGCTCAGAGCAGAATTTGAAAGATAGGTAAAGTATCCGGTATAATCTTTTCTTTTAAATATATCCACATCGGCAGAAGAACCTTTATTTGCACTGTTATAAACCTTTATAGTAACATATATGTCCCAGTCTCCGTTGGACGGGAAAGGTATTGAAATTACAAATTTCTCATTCTTCGAATCATATATTTTATCAACAGGTTCTATAGTATTCAAAGCTTCCGGAGATTTATCAATAGTATAAGTTATGGCTTTTACAGGAAAATTTTCATCAAAAGTAAAACCTTCTATAAAAATCTTACTATCTCTTGCTTCAATGTTTGTAAATCTGATTGCAGGCCCTGACAGGTAATCTTTATCAGCAGCCGGAACAACAGTCCTGACAAATAAAAGAAAAAAAAGAAGTACTATTTGTATCTTAAACAAAAAGTTCCCACTCCTCCTGATTTTAATTATTTAAATAAACTCCTTCTACATAATTTTTATCTAAAGCCTTATTTTACGCCGTTAAAAATGAAAATTCCTATACCCTTTACTTATCGTAACCGGTCACACACAACGTATGACATGAGGATTGTATACAATCAAAAATCCTATGATATATAAATTAACACAAAATTATCTAATTGTATAGATAAAAAATTCTCATCCTTATTTAAAATAAGGCAATTTATTTTTCATACTTTCCATAAAATGGCATAATATCTGCCATAAATATATAGGAAATAATCTATAAATATTTTAAGGAGGCTAATTTTTTATGAGTAAAAAAAATTTTCTGGTTGTACTTTTACTGATTTTACTGGTTAATATAATGCCGGTATATGCGCAGACTGCAGAGGATTGGAAATTAAAGGGCAATGATTTTTTAAAGGTAAAAGAATATGATAAAGCCCTTGAATGTTATCAGAAATCCCTGGAAACAGATACATGTTATGCAAGGAGTGTTCATAATATAGGGATTATATATAACGACATGGAGAATTACAACAGAGCTCTTGAATATTTCGATAAAGCTCTTGAACTTGTAGAATCAGGAAAAGATACATCAGGACTTCCTATGGATATACATTATTTCGGAAGGGGCATATCCTGGATGGGTCTTGGAGACTATGACAAATCCCTGGAAGCTTTCCAGAAATCCATAGAGGCAAACCCTAAAAATGCAAATGGCTGGAACGGGAAAGGTGCAGTTTTACAAATTCAGGGAAAAACAGAAGAAGCCCTTAAATGTTATGATAAAGCCCTGGAAATTGATCCTTCCTTTTCCCTGGCTGCAGAGAACAGAGAAAGAGCTCTCGTTCAATTAAAACTAAACAGCCAGGTCAGTTCACAACCGGGCGGTAACGATAAAATATGTTATGTTATAAATGGAGACAGTCCCGGCAGTGAAGTGAAGATTGAAGATTGTATCGTATCAGGTAAAACCAATATTATAGATTTTTATGCAGACTGGTGCGGTCCCTGCAAAAAACTGGCTCCTTATATGGAAAAGCTCGATAAAGAAAAAGATGATGTAGTGGTTTTTAAAGTAAATATAGACAAATGGAATTCTCCTGTGTGCAAACAGTTCAATATTAAGAGCGTCCCCTCTTTTCTGGTTTATGACGGAACAGGAAAATTAATCTATGAGGGAAAAGAAGCAAGAACAAAAGTTATGGAAATGGTAGATTCTATAAAATAATCGCGATTGTAAAGGAGTAGCCCCGGAAGTCTATTTTGGGACTGCCCCTTTACTGTAAAATTTTTTTTATGCAAGATCCTTTAAGGCTTTTGCCAGATATCCTTTAATCGCATCAATAGCTTCAGATGCAGATTCTGAAATGACCTTTGCCTCAATCATATTTTCATCTCCGTATCCTCTGAGTTCTTTCAGATCATCGGCGAAACGTCCCACATCGGTCAGAGCAGTATCCTTTTCTACTATATCAAGGAAATTGAATTATATAGACTCTGTGCCTGTTTTAACAGATTTGCAGCCTGACCTATTTTATTATCAAGAGAAGAAAGTCCTGATGTAGCATTGGAAAGACTTCTATCTGCATCCCGTAAATCCCATTCTACCTGATTTACCTTACTATCAAGCTGATATCCTTCAGAACTTACATTTACTCCCGGCCTGTCCATCTTTATCCTGTTTACACTCATTTCGGCCCACCTCATCTGAGTGGAAGCGCTATCGAGTTTTCTGTCTGTATCATAAATATCTCTATCTACATTCTGGGCCTGCTGGGAAGAAGAAGATATTTGCTGTTTTGCCTGTTCCAGAAGTCCCAGAACCTGTTCATATCCGCCTGAAGCCACAAGCTGGGATTTCAGGGAGTCTAATTTTCTGCCTGCATCATCTATAAGTCTGTCTGTATTATCAATACCACCTGAAGCATAACCTGTATATCTGTCTCCGGAAGAAAGTTTATTTTCTACATTTCTCATTGTCCTGTCCAGTCTGTAGCCAGTCTGACTTACATCGGTTTTATCTGTATCTCTCTGGACTTCCCTTATATCAGAATGGGAAAATTGAAGTTCTCTCTGACTGTCCTTCACATCTCTGTCTGCCCAGGACAGATCGCTTGAAGTTTTATAATCCTGACTGACAGCCTGGGAGAGTAAATTTAATATTTCATCAAATTTCTGACTGTGAATACCTCTTGATACATCATCTATTTTCATGTCTGTTTCTGAGGCAAAATCGGTTTTTGTATAAAAAGGCATGTCTGTATTCTGTGAGGCAGAAATGGATACCTTATCCTGTACAGATAAAAGTTCTCCTTCTTTTTTACCGGGAAATTTCAATACTGAAAGGCTTAAATTTCTGTTTTCATTGATTTTCATAGCATATACCTCCCTGATTTCTTTATAAATTTTTTATAAACAAATTTCTATCTTATAGAATTATAAAGACTCTGAGCATACCTCAAACTGCTGATCGCCTGGTCTATTTCCGATTTAAGAGAAGGAAGATAACTGCCGGTTGTGCCGGAAAGTTCGCTACTTGCACTATCGAGTGCCCGTTCGGCACTCTCTACATAACTTTGCACGGAATATCCTTCAGAACTCACGCTGTTACCATCATAATCTCCCTTTATTGTACTTATATAACTTCTGGCATAACCTATTTCCCCTGCGGCACTTTTCATATAACTGTCAGTATTATAGAGATCCCATTCAACACTGTTCGTATTTGAGAGAGGGCTATTTATATGCTGTTTTGCCTGTTCGAGATATGCTATCACCTGCTGATAAGGCCCTGCTGATTGAAGCTGTCCCCTGAGATAATCAATCCTGTTCGAGGCATCATTGAGATATGATTTTACCGAATTAAAATCATTTGTAGCAGAATCTATATATCTGTCCCCTTCCTGCAGCTTATATTCCACAGATGTCATTTTAGAATCCAGTTCATGTCCCTTTGAGCTTACATCTGTTTCCTCTGTATCGTTCTTTACCTCTTCTATTGTATTATGTGTGCTTACCAGTTCATTTCTAGAAGTGTTTATATCATTTCCCGTATATGAAAGTTTACTGTTCATACTATTTCCCTGATATGATATATTATTAAGCACATTCATGACATCATTGAATTGCTGACTATAAACATGAGGCACAGCTCCCGGTATGTGTCCTGATGGCCCCGGCAGTATGCCGGGATGATGTCCCTGACATGGATTATGATGGGAACTACCGGGAGAAGGAGATGGGCCACTTCCATGTCCGGCCTCCTCCATACCATCTAAAATCCATCGGTTCACTTCCGGCTTCGTTACACCTGTTTTTCCATGAGAACCGTTAAAATCTACCTTTCCGTAGACAGGTAAATCAGGTTCTGAACCGGAATTAATAGTTATCTTATCAAAGACTCCAAGCACATCTTTCAATCGTCCGGAAATCTTTGGCAATGAAATATTCTGGCCTCTATGTTCATTTATTTTCATAAATATACCTCCGGGATAGTAATTCAATTAACGGCACACAATTATACAGGATATATTTTACACCATTTAATTGTTTTTACAATATAAAAAGCCGCTTCTTTTGTTAACATTTTGTTAATTTCTGGCAATTCTTAAACACCAGGTAATTTATATGAGAAGGTTAAATAGCGATGGATGAAGGGGGAAGGGAGGAATACTTTCTCATTCTTCGTTGTGACCACCGGGCATAAAGATACACAGGTAATCTGTAAGGAGTGAACAGAAAATTCATCTGTTACCCCTCACTCTATCTGGAAATTTTGTGAACGTTACATTTATGAAAATTATTTTCTTCTTCCATTTCTCTCCTGCATTTAAGACATATTCCATGAGAGAGATCCAGAATTTCATCCTCTTTTTTTATGCCGATACCATTCACCATAAGACATTTACACCAGGCACACTGGTATAAATCCCTGAAATCAATAATTTCAGTAATATCGGCAATTTCATCTAATGTACTGTTGTTCATATAAAAAACCTTCTTTCTATAAGCTCCATAAAATCAGGAAAAAAATAATAATCAATCACACATATTAAAGGGACTGAAATTATATCTTTACCTGACTGACAATATATCAGCTTTTACTATAAAATGCCGGTAACAGAAAGGTAAAAATAAATAAAAAATAATTTTATCCTGGAGCTTTCGGTGATTACTCTCTTATTTATAATTTCTGTATCCAGAAATTTTTTCTATCTAAGACCATCTTCACAGGAAACAATATTTCTATAAATCTTTTATCATGTAAAATCCTGAAAAAACAGGTTTACATAATATATATTTATAAAATTTGTCAAAGGTCTGTTTTATCTTTTATTTAATTTGAAGGAATTAAATAAAATATTCAAGAATATCCATTAAGAAATCACATTTTAGATCAATAAAAATAATTTGTCAATACCTATTACGCATTTGCAATTTTTTGCAGTAAAAAAACAACTTAAATATCTTGAAAAATAACAATTTAAGTATAAACCAGAATAACTATTAATTAGCAATAGCAAAAAAAGAGGTGCATAAAAAATGTCCCGTAAAATATTGTATATAAACTTAGTAATATCTATTTTATTATTTTCTTTTTCAGGATGCAGAAATTCCAGAAAAGAACCGACACCTGTGCCTGTCACTCCTACAGCAGTCCCCACTGCCACAGAAAATCCGAAAGCTTTTATTATAAATCCCGGCACAGGCATCGGCAGGGTTCAGGTAAATAAAAGTAAATTAATTTCAGTGGAAGAATGGCTCGGCAAAGCGGACAGCGAAGAAGTAACAGATGAAGGAGACGTTAAATTAACCTATAAAACACATAAACTTACCTTTTTCTTTACAACCGATAACCAGATCTTAAAAACTGTTCTAGTTGAAAATCCTGAATATAAAACCAATGAAGGAATAGGTGTGGGTTCAAATATTGTAGATGTAAAGACTCTCTATGACGGAGTATTGAATAAGACTGAAAAAGTATATCTGGCAAAAGATGAAACAAAATATTATTATGACTCCGGTAATGTTACATCTATTTTAATATCTAAAAAAATTGCTCCCTCACCGTCAGCAAAGCCTTCTCCGAAAGTGGAACCTACTGCTGTAACAAAGCCAACCAGTTCTGCCGAGAATCCTTCTCCCCAGGTATCTCCGAAATCTTCCATACCGGAGGATTATATATCGTCTGCAAAAAAAATACTTGATGACATAGAAGACCTTGAAAATATTGCAAAATCAATAAGAGACTATCAAAATTATGGTAACCATGTAACGGAAACAGAGATAAAAGTAAATAAATTTTTAAAAGATAATCCTGTAAGTTATATTCCCCGGTTCAATGAAGAAATATCTTCTGCCATGACCTGTTACAGAGATGCAAAGACTTTCTGGCATGCTGTTATGACTGCCGGCACCTATAAAAGATTTAAAATCCTCACTGCCGATATATTCATAAGACATCCTGAGTTACTGATTTCTCTGAAAAGGATCTATAAATGGAATGATATTTATCGAATAGTAACGGTAAAAGATGCAGGCAGGGCCGGTGCTGTAATGTTATGGGAAGAAGGGAACAGACATGTAGAAACAGCAGAAAGGTTATTGGATGAAGTAGATGATTAATAATCTGTTTTTCTTATCTATCGGTTTTCATTAAGAAATCCTTTCCAGAAGAACGTGTCTTCTGTCAATATGTTCATTTTATAATTCTTCAGGAAATTTCGTCTCATCCATTGCTTTAAGAGATATTATAGTGATTTTTATCGGCTTCGTTATAATCTCCTGTTTTTTTATAATCTTCCATTATATGTTTCTTTATTTCTTCTTTCTTCCTGTGAAGTGCCGAAAGAAAAGGCGACGTAGTCCTGTATATGCGGAGTTCTTTCAGGAGAGATTCTTTCAGAAAGACTTTATTTGCTTCTTCTACAGGTATATCTGCAGAAATACCCTTGATATTTGCTGCAATCTTCTCTGTTTCTTTAACATTATTCCGGCATAAAGGACACTCATACAGGTGTTTTTCTATTAAAGTATTCATTTCAACAGACAATTCCCCGTTTATATAATCCATAAGCAATAAT
Source organism: Vulcanimicrobiota bacterium (assembly GCA_040217665.1). GTDB lineage: Bacteria > Vulcanimicrobiota > SpSt-956 > SpSt-956 > JAKJGF01 > CALARM01. Next base: position 6,420 of record JBEHWP010000055.1, on the reverse strand, counting down.
TCTATATCTTCACATTTCATATTGTTCACCTTCTTTTAAGAATCTTTCTCTTAACTGCTTTATGGCTCTGTGATGGAGTGTTTTGGCAGCAGAGACTGTAATACACATAATCTGCGATATCTCCTGCATAGTATAACCTGAAATATCTTTCAGCATTATAATATCCCGATATTCCTGTTTAATATATTCCAGTTCTTCAAGGATTCTTTCTTTCAGAGGGTCATCTGTGACATAATTACATGTCTGAAGCTCATGATTGAAATTTCTCTTTTTCAGATAATCTAAGGAAAGATTTCTGGCAATCCTGAAAAGCCAGGCAGAAAAAGTTCCTTCTTTCCGAAAATGCCTTATCTGCCGGAAAGCACGAAAGAATGTTTCATTTATAACTTCTTTCGCGTCATCGGGATTTTTCAGGATCACCAGAATATATTTCCACAGTGAAGAATAGTGGTGTTCAAAGAGGATTTCCAGAGCAAATTCCTCTCCTCTTGCTACTGCCTCAATGAGTTCTTCTTCATTCCACATGTTTAAATACCTTTCAATTCTATTTCGATTATTTCTGTACCATCATGGGTTTTATCAGGCTCCAGTCCTTCAGCAGGTAAATCATAAGGGGGAATGATATTCATAAACACCATGTATTTTCTGCCATTAATATTATACTCTTTCTCAATTTTTTGAGGAAGGCATTTTTCCGCAACATCCATATCGAAGATAATCTTCAGAGTACTTATAATTAAAGGAAATTTCTCTTTATTTTCGGAAGAAAGACCGGCTAAAAGAGAAAGATTTTTTTCTTTTCCTCCAACAGAAACAGTAAATTGTTCTTTTTTTATGGTAACTGTGAGTTTTTTAGCATCACTTTTTTCAATTTCGGAAAGTAACTTTTCTGTTATAGAAAAAGCATTTTCTTTATCAACTCTTTCTATAGTTACATTGTCATCGGAAGGAAGAAGATTGTTTTTATCTGTAAAATAAAGTCCGAGTATTTCCAGCATATAAGGAAGATATACGCAGGCTTCCGCCGTATCCAGGAGATGCCAGAACATAGGAGAAGCTATTTTTCTGTAAACCGGTTCAATGAGATAATTTCTCTGAGAATTATAAAATATTTTCACAGTATCTGACATAGAAAAAGACTTTTCAAGCCATTCAACAAGGACTGAATTATCGGTTAATGCTCTGACAGCAGATATATCTTCAGAAGACTTTTCTTTAAAGAACCTTGAAAGTTTCATAAGAAATATTGCGAATTCTTCCCGGGGAACAGAGGAATTCTCTCTCATAAGAAGATTATCAAATCGTAAGACTCCTGCCATGTCAAGAAGAACCTTATCCAGTATACCGAATTTCTCGCCCACTCTTACCCATTTAAGAAAAGATTTTTAAAATACGGAAGGAAATTTTTCTAAAACTTCCGTCATAGTAGAGCCATAAAGCAACCTGTTATAAAGTTCCTCACTTATTTCCCGAAAAAAAGGGGAACTCTGAGATTTTTCCAGTTCCAGAAGAACCTTTGCCAGAGGGATACCCCAGGAAAGCATAAGTCCGAAATCATTACAGTAATTGAAAGAGTTGCTATCAGACAGACCTGTCAAACGTAGTGAGTAGTGAGTAGTGGCCTATTTTCTTTTCACTTTTCACTACTCACTCCTTATCCAAATTTTATATAAAAAACACTTGAATAATTATTATTACCCTGCTATAATGTGCGATTATGTCAAAAAATAAATGGTTGAAAAATTGCTACGCTCCTGCTATAATGTGCCTCGTTATGACAGAATGTATAGGTAATTTCTTTTACAAAATTTTTAAAGAACCGGTATTTATAACCTTTCTTGCCCTTGCAACAGGTCTCCTGGCAGGAAGACTTAAAATCAAGGGTTTTACCCTGGGAAGTTCTGCAGTCTTTTTTACAGGACTTATTCTGGGCGTATTTAATTTTGAAGGTTCTGATGTTATAACAACTGCCGGCCTTGTCATATTTATGTATGCCATGGGTATACAGGGAGGGCCGGGATTTTTTAATTCCCTCGGAAGAAGAGGGATACCATATTTAATAATTACCGTATCTCTCTGTCTGACAGGTCTCGGAGCAACGCTTGCCGTTATGTATATATTTCACCTGGCACCTGACATGGCACTCGGTATATTCACTGGAAGCCTTACCAGTTCGTCCAGTCTTGCAGTTTTAAGTGAAGGAGGATGGGGAAAAAATCTCTTTACAGTATACGGTATAGTATATCCTGCAGGTCTCTTCTTACCTGTTCTGTTTATCCAGTTCCTTCCTTTGATAATGAGAAAAGACTTAAAAAAAGAAAATGCCGGAAATAATAAAGGAAAAACTGCAGAACCTATTATTGCCAGAAAATTTATAGTCGAAAAAAAGGAAGTAAACGGGAAAACACTGGGTGAAATAGGGTTTCGTACAAAAACAGCAGGGGCAACCCTTTCAAGGATCAGAAGAAGAGGCAGAATAATTATCCCCGGCCCCGATACAATATTGAAAATAAGAGATGTCGTGCTGGCAGTAGGAACAGAAGAAGCCATAGAAAAGGTTCATCAACTTCTTGGCAATGAAACCCATGACGATATGGAAAATGATCCTTCTGTAGAAGCAAGAACGATTATAATAACAAATCCTTCTCTCCATGAAGTACCTCTCGAACAGCTTGATATGCCGAAAAGATATCATACGGTAATTACAAGAATCTGGCGCGGAGGCATTCAACTGGTTCCCACACCCGATTTTATTATGGAACTGGGAGACAGTCTTCTCGCTGTGGGAAAAAAGAGAAACCTTGACAGAGTATGTCAGTTTCTCGGTAAAGAAGAACAAACACTGGGAGAAGTAGATTTCCTTTCCATGGCAATAGGCATAACGGCAGGTATGATTATAGGACAGATTAAATTCATCATACCATCCATAGGAAGTGTTATGCTGGGGAATTCTGGAGGCGCCATGCTTACAGGTATGTTCCTGGGTTATGTACGTCGTTTTGGTTTTCTTACAGGTCAAATGTCTCCTGCTGGAAGAATGATATTGAAAGAACTTGGACTGGATCTATTTCTGGCAGGCATAGGCATTCAGGCAGGGGCAAATATTTCTTCCATAGGAGGATTGCTTCTCTGCAAACTCCTTATCTCTTCAATTTTTATTCTTATATCTATGATGACAGTTGTATTGATATTGAGTTACATGGTATTTAAAATGAGTTTCACAAACAGCCTGGCATGTGTCTGCGGCAGTATGACCAGCACTCCTGCCGTCGTAAGCCTTAACAGAATGGCAGGCTCGGAAGATCCGTCATTTTATTTTGCTTCCTGTTACCCTCTTTCAGTATTCGGCATAACCCTCATAAGCCAGATAATTGCCATTATAATAAGGTAAAAAAATACTGGCATAAATAAAGTCATTAATGATATAATACATTATCGATTTTAGAAAGACTGCTTCAGAAAAAGGAGATGTCTATGGCAGATAAATTCAAACTTGTTTCTTCTTTCAAACCTGCAGGCTCTCAGCCTGAAGCAATAAAGCAGATCGTAGAAGGTATTGAGAAAAACTGCAGGTTTCAAACACTTCTGGGTGTTACAGGTTCGGGGAAAACCTTTACTATGGCAAATGTCATAGAGAAAATAAACAGACCTGCTCTTGTGATTGCTCATAACAAGACTCTCGCAGGACAGCTATATAATGAATTCAAAGAATTCTTCCCTGAAAACAGAGTGGAGTATTTCGTCTCTTACTATGATTATTATCAGCCTGAATCTTACATACCTCAGAGGGATATATATATAGAAAAAGACGCACAGATAAATCCTAAAATCGAACAGTTAAGACTTTCTGCCACCGCTTCTATCATGTCCGGAAGGGACGTAATCATTGTGGCAAGTGTTTCCTGTATTTACGGCCTGGGAAATCCCGAAAATTTCAGAAATCTCGGTTTTGAAATTTCTGCGGGACAGAAGATAGACAGAAAAGAGATACTGCAGAAACTGATAAATATCCAGTTTGAAAGGAACGATACGGAACTTATGCCGGGACGGTTCCGTGTGAGAGGAGATACGATAGATATTGTCCCCGGCTATTACAATAATATTATCCGTTTCGAAATGTTCGGTTCCGAAATTGAAAGAATAAGAGAGATTGATAAAAATACAGGAGAAGTTAAAGAAGAAATGTCCTATTTCTACATTTATCCTGCCAGACATTTTGTAATACCGAAAGAAATTCAGGAGAAAGCTCTTTTATCGATAAAAGAAGAACTCGACAGGACTCTTCCTTCTCTTGATATGATTACGGCACACAGGCTGAAACAGAGAACCATGTATGATATAGAAATGATAAGAGAGACCGGATACTGCAAGGGTATAGAAAATTATTCCAGACATTTTGATTTCAGACAGAAAGGAGAAAAACCTTATGTTCTCCTGGATTATCTCCCTTCTGATTTTCTCATGATTATAGATGAAAGCCATCAGACAATACCGCAGCTTCATGGCATGTACAGAGGAGACTATACAAGAAAAAAGAATCTCGTAGATTACGGTTTTCGTCTCCCCTGTGCATTTGATAACAGGCCTTTAAAGTTTGAGGAATTCGAAAAATATATGAAAAATGTTATTTTTGTGTCTGCCACTCCGGGAGATTATGAAGCGGAAAAATCACAGCAGTTCGTAGAACAGATAATAAGGCCCACAGGTCTTGTAGATCCATCCATAGAAATAAGACCGATAAAAAATCAGATAGAAGATCTGAAAGTGGAAATTTCCAGCGCAATTAAACAGGAAAACAGAGTTCTTGTTACGACCCTTACGAAAAAACTTGCAGAAGAACTTACTGAATTTCTGTCCTCTCAGGGCATAAAAACAAGATATTTACATTCTGAGATTGATACGATGGAAAGAACAGAGATTATCAGAGAATTGAGACTCGGTATATTTGACGTACTCGTAGGAATAAATCTTTTAAGAGAAGGTCTTGATATTCCTGAAGTAGGTTTTATAGGAATACTTGATGCAGATAAAGAAGGATTCCTGAGGGATCAGAGGAGTCTCATACAGATTACGGGAAGAGCGGCAAGAAATATTTCATCAAAAGTGGTTCTTTATGCCGATAAGATTACAGATTCAATCAAAAAAGCAGTCCATGAAACAAACAGAAGAAGAGAGATTCAGATTGAATTTAATAAAAAGCATAATATAACACCTGAGACCATAAAAAAACCTGTGAAAGAAAAATTTGTAGAAATAAAAGACGTAAAACATGTTCCCAGAGCAGAAATACCGAATATGATAATAGAACTGGAAGCAGAGATGAAAGAAGCGTCTGACAGACTGGATTTTGAAAAAGCCATCCTGGTAAGGGATAAAATTAATAAATTAAGAGAAAAGATAGATTATTGAAATCGTAACGCGTTACGCGTAACACGTAACGCGTAATGCGTGATGCGTGATATACGATGAGAGTAGAACGTTGATGGTTGAGAATTTAAAACCAGACTCTCAACTATAAACCTTAAACTATAAACTCGACTTACTATTCACAACTCACGACTCACGACCCATAACCATAATCCAGAAGCTCTTTCAGTTCTTTCGCTTCAGGCTTTTCTGCAAGTTCAATAAACTTTTTCATATCAATACGCTTCTCGGAGATTTCATCGGGCCCGCTCCAGTTAATATCAAGTTTCTTCATATCAACTTTGACTGCCGTTGAATGCCACCCTTTTGAGGTAAGTTCATCGGTAAAACGCATACCGGGCTGAAGAGATCTATAAGATAATTCCACAAGAGCAACAGGCGCTTTATTACCGTAAAGACTTTCCAGATTTTCCATAAGTTTTCCTGAAAGCCCTTTCTCTAAAAGTCTTGCATGGATATAGGCTTTCAGTATGTCATCCACTGTAGCTTTATTTTTAAATACAATAGAAACCTTATCTTTTGAAGGATTCAGTATGTAATTTTCATTTTTAAATATGCTGAAGAGTCTGTCCGTATCACCTGATGTATCCTGACTGACCAGTGTCTGCAGAGAATCACAGAATTCTATTTTCTTCGAATAATCATCACCGTCTCCGGAGAAAAGTGATTTCACCGTTTCCAGAACACCTTTTTTATCTGCTTCAGGCACTTCTCTGTTAAGTATATAATTATCGGCAATTTTCTGAATATTTTCCTGATTTAAAGTGTCCATTCTGATGGAGCCTGCTGCGTTCAGATGGCAGAAAGCAAGAAGAGAACCAAGTGTTGCAACTGTAAAGAGATAAGGATTTATACCGAGTGATGATGCGACTCTTGTAGTTGCAATAGCAAGAGGCATTCCAAGCATGTCAGCAACCATATCCTGATTGGCATTTTTTGTCGAAACAAGACCTTTTGCCGGCCCTTTTGCCATATGATTGAAAATATTTACTC
>JBEHWP010000054.1:0-15099 GCA_040217665.1 Vulcanimicrobiota bacterium | reverse complement strand
CTATATTCCTACAAATCTTATTTCAATTACAGATGGCCAGATAATTCTTTCTACAGATATGTTTTATCAGGGTATACGTCCTGCAATGGATGCAGGTCTTTCCGTATCAAGAGTGGGAGGATCTGCCCAGATAAAAGCTATGAAAAAGGTTGCAGGCCCTCTGAGGCTTGAACTTGCCCAGTACAGAGAACTGGCTGCTTTCTCAAAATTCAGTTCAGATCTTGATAAAGCCACACAGGCACAGCTTACCAGAGGTGAACGTATTCTGGAATCTCTCAAACAGAGACAGTTTCAGCCCATACCTGTAGAAAAACAGGTAGCTATCATATATGCTGCTGCCAATGGTTATTTAGATGATATTCGTCTTACAGACGTAGAACGTTTTGAAAAAGAGTATCTTACTTATATGGAAGAAAAACACAGGGGCCTTCTGAGTAATATAAAAGAAACAGGAGATTTCTCCGATGAACTGGCCCGGGAATTTGATAAAGTTCTGGAAGAATTTAAAAAGATTTTTGTGAAAACCGAGGAATCTGACTCGTAATGCGTGATGCGTAATGTATAACGCGAAGATAGTCCGGTCCAGAAGATTTTTGTAAAGAGTGAGTAAAATATGCCTAAAGCAAGAGAAGTAAAAAAGAGAATAAAAGGTGTTGAAAATATCCAGGAAATAACAAGGGCTATGAAGCTTGTTGCAGCAGCAAGGATAAAAAAAGCGGAAAATGCCGTAATAGCCTGCAGACCTTATTCTGAAAAATTAAAATCTATGATGAGCAGGGTATTTAACAGACTTGATGAGAATTTTGCCCATAAATTGATGATAGAAAGAGATGTGAAGAAAATTGCTATTGTACCTGTAACAGGTGATAAAGGCCTGTGCGGTGCTTTTAATAATAACATTTTCAGGCTTACTGATTCAGTTGTTTCCAGGTATACCGATAAAGAATTTTTATTTATCCCCATAGGTAATAAATCCCATAAATTTTATGCAAAAAGAAATGTTCACATACCTTTTTCCTATCCCCATCTGGCAGAGCTGAATTACTCCGGTTGCATGGCAATAGGTGAAATTCTGACAGATATGTTTTTAGCAGGAGATTTTGATGAGCTTTATTTCATATATGGAAAATATATTTCTACAATGAAACAGGAGAACACCCTGTTCAAACTTTTACCTGTTTCATTTGCGGCGGAACATATTACTGAAACAGGTGATTTTATTCTGGAACCGTCTCCTGTGGGATTGCTTGATTATATTATTCCCAAATATATATATGTTCAAATTTATCAGATTGTTTTAGAATCGATTGCATCGGAATTCGGTGCCAGACTTATGGCTATGACAAATGCAACAGATAATGCAGATGAACTTATAAGGGCTCTTACATTGAAGTTCTACAGAGCCCGTCAGGAAGCTATTACAACAGAAATAATAGAAGTTACGAGCGGTTCTGAATCTATCAAACGATGACAGGGATGAGGGAATTATTGGGATTACCTGGATAGGAAACTTGATATTTTATATGGTTATAAGAAAATATCTTCAGAGTAAATATCGTTACCTCGCGTCACGATAGTTAGGAGTGTCAATTTATGAGTACAGGAAAAATAGTTCAGATTATCGGCCCTGTAGTGGATGTAGAATTCCCGGACGGCCAGTTACCTAAAATATATGATGCCTTACATATTGTCTATCCATCTGATTTTATAGGGACAAGAGGCTCTACAGATTATCTGGTTATAGAGGTACAGAGTGATCTTGGAAACAGTCAGGTTCGATGTCTTGCTATGGGCTCTACGGACGGATTGAAAAGAGGTATGGACGTTGAAGATACGGGAAACCCTATTATGATACCTGTAGGTAAAGAAACACTGGGAAGAATGTTCAATGTCTCAGGTGAACCTATTGACGGTAAAGGGCCTGTCGATCCTTCCATTTTAAGATATCCCATACACCGTCCTGCTCCGAGTCTGGAAGAACAGGATGCGTCCGTTAAAATGTTTGAAACAGGCATCAAGGTTATAGACCTTGTAGCACCATATTCCCGCGGCGGTAAAACAGGACTCTTTGGCGGTGCAGGAGTCGGTAAAACAGTACTTATTCAGGAATTGATAAGTAATGTGGCAACAAAACATGGAGGTTTTTCTGTTTTTGCGGGAGTAGGGGAGAGAACAAGAGAGGGGAATGATCTGTGGCTTGAAATGAATCAGTCGGGAGTTATCAATAAAACTGCTCTTGTTTTCGGCCAGATGGATGAACCTCCTGGAGTGAGATTGAGAATAGGACTTGCAGGAGTTACACTGGCCGAATATTTCAGAGATGAAGCAGGACAGGATGTTCTGTTATTTATAGATAATATATTCCGTTTCGTCCTTGCCGGTTCTGAAGTGTCTGCTCTTCTCGGAAGAATGCCGTCAGCCGTCGGATATCAGCCTACTCTTACAACAGAAGTAGGAGCACTTGAGGAAAGAATTACAACTACGAAAAAAGGTTCTATTACATCTGTGCAGGCCATTTATGTTCCTGCCGATGATATAACAGACCCTGCAGTATCTACAACCTTTGCCCATCTTGATGCCACTACTGTCCTTGACAGGGCCATTGTGGAACAGGGTATTTATCCTGCCGTAGACCCTCTGGCCTCAACTTCAAGATTACTGGAACCACGTTTCCTTGGAGATGAACATTATTATGTAGCCCGTCAGGTACAGGAAATACTTCAGAGATATAAAGATCTACAGGATATTATAGCCATTCTCGGTATGGAAGAACTTTCCGATGATGATAAGATTGCTGTGAACCGTGCAAGAAGAATCCAGAGATTCTTCTCTCAACCTTTCTCTGTGGCGGAACAGTTTACAGGGTTCAAAGGCAAATATGTTACAAAAGATGAAACAGTAAAAGGTTTCAGGGAAATAGTCAAAGGCCATCTCGATCATCTTCCTGAACAGGCTTTTTATATGGTAGGCAATATAGAGGAAGTACTGGATAAAGCTGCACGATTGACAGGTGTTCCTCAGAGTTAAAAAGATCTGATGTGGTAGATGCCGACATATTACGGTTTTGTGACCGGTAACTCGAATGTATAGGAATTTTTAGATTAAACTATTATATGGTTGAGAGTTGAGAGTTCAGGATTGATTTCAAATCTCAACCTTCAACCCTTAACTTTAAACAACTCGCCTGCAGAGCGTTAAGTTCTCAGGGGAAGAGACGAAATTACAGATTATCCGGTGTCGTATTTAGTGCTGACAGCATGTAGAAGATAAGTCGGAGGTTAACATTAAGTGGCAGAAAAACAACTGACTCTGGAGATAGTGACTCCGGAAGCAATTAAATTCAGTGGAGAAATAAAGATACTGGTAACTCCGGGACCTTTAAGCAGTCTGGGAGTTTTGCCTGATCATATTTCTTTACTTACTACTGTTCTTACAGGAGAGACAATGGTAAGACTTCCTGATAACAGGGAGATTTATTTCGCGATGAAAGAAGGTTTACTGGAGGTAAATTCAAATCATATAACCCTTCTTGTTGACGAGGCAGCAGAAATTTCTGATATAAACATAGAAGAAGAGAATATCCTTTTAGAAAAGATTCGTTCTTCTTTACTGGAAGCTGTTGATAATCAGACCAGGGAAAGATTAAAAAAAGAATTGCAGTATATTCTTGCCAGAATCAATATTTGCTCGAAAGGCAATTAAAATCCCCGGTATTTTATAAAAACCTGCTTTAAACATACTTTGCGTTACGCGTCACGCGTTACGATTCTAATATAAATTAAGGAATTGACTATGGAAAAATTAATGGTTACAGGCGGAAAAAAATTAAAGGGCAGGCTCAGGGCGAACGGAGCAAAAAATGCTGCCCTCCCTATTATGGCTGCATGTATTCTTGTAAAGGGAGATGTTTTACTCAGAAGAATCCCTGACATTACAGATGTATGGGTCATGATGGATCTTTTAAGAGAACTGGGGGCGAAAGTATCATATGATAAAAAAGAAGAATCTCTTTTTATCAATACAGATGGAGTATCGTCAACCCGTGCTCCCTATCATCTTGTCAGAAAGATTCATGCTTCTTTTGATGTAGCTGGATCGTTACTTGCAAGATTTCTCTGTGCAGAAGTTCCCCTTCCCGGCGGATGTGTACTCGGGACAAGAGCTGTGAATTTTCATTTAGACGGTTTTCGTCTTCTCGGATCAGATGTTTCTCTCGAACATGGTTACGTGAAAGCTACAGCCAGAAAACTTCAGGGAAATAGAATTTATATAGGCCGGGCAAGTGTGGGGGCTACTAAAAATATTATGATGGCGGCAACTCTTGCCGGGGGAACTACTATACTTGAAAATGCTGCCAAAGAACCGGAAGTTTTCGATCTTGCCTCTTTTTTAAATGCTGCAGGAGCTAAAATTTATAGCCTGAATGACGGAACTATCAGAATAGACGGCGTTTCTCAACTCAGGGGAATTGAATATGACATAATCTCTGATCGCATAGAAGCAGGTACCTATTTACTTGCCGGCGCTATTACCCGCGGGGATATTACAGTCGATGGTATTTCTTCTCAATTTCTGGAGGCTTTTTTAAGCAAACTTGAAAGTGCCAATATAGAAGTTATAAGAGGTAAAAACTATATCAGAGTAAAAGGTAAGAGACGTGTCTATCCCGTTGATATAATTACTTCACCTTATCCTGGATTCCCTACAGATTTACATGCTCCTATGGCAGCATTTCTTACAATCTCAGATGGTACAAGTTTTATAGAAGAAACTATATTCGACGCCAGATTTAACTATGTTGATGAATTAAGAAGACTCGGTTCAAAAATAAGGCTTGTAGACAGGACGGCTGTTATTACAGGTGTTGATAAACTGACAGATGCACCGGTAGAAGCTTCTGATTTGAGGGCAGGCGGGGCACTTGTTCTTGCAGGTCTGGTTGCCTGCGGTACCACTGAAATTACAGGTATTGAATATATAGACAGAGGATATAAATCCATAGAACATAATCTTAACAGCCTTGGTGCCCAGCTAGTAAGAGTTAAAAATTAAGCAGTCTGTAAGTTGAAATATGTTTAAGAGAAAATTTTTAAAAATGGCATGTTTTTTGCAACGAATAATTTATCATTTTTATAAATTCTGACTTTCTATTCTTTATCTGCATGGAAGGAATAAAGGCCTTACTGTCGAAAATGCAGACATACAATTTAATATAAAGGGGGCTAGTTTCAGTGGGTTTTAAGTATTTAATCAAACAAAATAAGCTGAAAAATTATTATCTGTCTTTATTTTGCATTTCTTTACTCTTGATGACTTTTTCATTGCCTGTTTTTGCAGAAAATGAATATATAAACATAGACTCGCCTGTAGAAAAAAATCCTGCTTCAATGCCTGATGTAGCAAGCAATCCTGTTTCAATGCCTGATGTGGCAGGTAATCCTGTAACAAAAGTATCTCAAAAAATTAATCAACATGAAGCAGATAGTAGAAAAGATGGTATAATTCTGGAGCGTCCTGTTGAAAAATCGGAAATTCCTTTACCTGAAGTTACTAAAATACCTGACGTGATAAAACATACTGATCCCAATACGGGTTCTATATCTGTGAAACCTGACACACCTTTTTCCAGAGAGAAAATAGTTGAAGTGAATATTCAGGGAAATCAGTATGTACCGTCTGAAGAAGTCATGGCTGTTGTAGCTACAAAACCGGGAGATACTATGTCAACTGAACAACTTCAAAAGGATCTCCAGGGTATTTTTGAACTGGGTTATTTTACAGATGTAAAATTTGATCCCGAGATTACTGAAGACGGTATAAGGGTAATTTTTCGTGTTCTTGAGAATCCTAAAGTGAAAAAAATTGAATTTAAAGGGAATGAACTGGTTTCCACTCAGGAACTTTTAAATCTTATGAATACTAAAGTTGGTCAGATATTTAATTCCAGCACTTTTGAGAAAGATTTAAAGGCCATAAATGATTATTATTCTCAGGAACTCGGAATGACAGGTGTTCCTACTCATATTGCAGAGCTTTCTACTCCTGAACCGGGCGTATTTCTTCTCAGTATTGTAGAAGGTATGAAGGTTACAGGGATAGATTTTTCCGGTAATACTGCCATTGACTCAGATACTCTCAGAAAATCGGTTTCATCAAAGCCGGGAGACTATCTGAATGTACTTGCTGTAAACAGAGACCTTGCAGCTATTTCAAAATTATATGATGATCAGTCTCTTATAATAGATCAGCCTCTTACAGCTGAAACCTCTCCGGAAGGAGTTGTTACTTATATTATTACAGAGGCAAGAGTAGAAAAATTTGTTGTTTCCGGCAATACGAAGACAAAAGATGAAGTCATATTAAGAGAACTGAGAAAAATTAAAGAAGGAGATATAATAAATAAAAAATTACTCTCAGATGATATTCAGAGGATTAATAATCTTCAATTTTTTGAAGATGTAAGTGTTGTTCCAAAACCTACCGGTAAACCGGGATATTTCATTCTGGAAATACAGGTAAAGGAAGCCAAGACAGGTCTTGCAACTGCAGGCGTTGGTTTCAGCGGAGGAGCCAGAAACGAAGGTATAACTGGCAGTATAACCCTTTCTGAAAGAAATCTTTTCGGTACAGGCAGGAGCATTCAATTACTGCTCCAGAGAGGGGGACTTGTCACCAATTATAATATAACTTATATGGAACCATATCTTACAGATTCTGGTCTCTCAATAGGTGCAAGTGTTTATTACAGTGTATTTGAAGAACAGCGTCAGTCTATATATAATATTTCCGGTCAGTCGTATGCTCTCTTTACTGACAAGAGAACCGGTTGCAGTTTTACTGTAGGTCAGCCTGTTACAGATGAGTTCAGACTTTACGGAACTCTTAAGATCAGCCAGGTTGATTCTTTCTCTACCCCTACAAGAGATAATCCTGCTCTTGCAAGAAATACAGGTACCGGTGATATCAGAAGTGTTATGTTTTCAGGTCTTTATGATACGAGAGATAATTATGCCGATACTCATTCAGGTTTTTTTACCAATTTCTCTCTTGAACATGCCGGCTGGCTCGGAGGAGATTTCGATTTCAGTAAATACAGTTTTGATACAAGAAAATATTTTCCTATAGGAGAACATACTCTGGCTTTCAGAGTTTTAGGCGGAACCAGTACAGGAGACTTACCTCTTTCCGATCAGTTTTATCTTGGAGGAAATGATACGTTGAGAGCTTATGAACAGGGTGAATTTTTAGGTGACAGAGTATTTTTATTTCAGGCTGAATACAGGTTTCCCATATTAAAGAGCCGGGTACTTCAGGGTGCTATCTTCTTTGATGCAGGTAATGCAACACAGCGAGATGCTGTAAATGGATTGTTTGATAATATAAAAACTGATGAAGGTATTGGCATTAGAGTTGCAGTACCCGCTCTCGGCATAGGTGCCATAAGAGTTGATTATGCAATTAAAAATGAAGGCGGAGGTGGCCGTATAGTAATAGGTATTGGGCAGACTTTTTAATAACGCCCTGACGAATATGTTTTGAAATAAGTTAAAATTAATTGGAGGTGACATACTGAATTATCAGTATAATAAATGGTTAAAATGTATTATGTAAAACAGATTTTCTGTTTATGTTTTTTTGTATTATGTTTATCTTTCTGCGGATGTAACAAAGTAACTCAGGGTAATGATAACCTCCCAGGCGCTCCTGGTGTTGGTTCGGTGGATCAGAGTGTTATCATTAATCTTTCTCCTTTTCAGGAAGCAGAGAAGAAGTTTGAAGAGGAAAGGAAGAAACTTGCTGTAGAATACAGTGAAATGGCGAAAGGATTGAATGATAAGCAAAAAAGTGCCATACAGACACAGTTTCAACAGGAACTTGTAAAAATACAGGCCAATATTATAACTCCTCTTCAGGAAAAACAGAAAAGAGCCATAGAAAAGGTTGCAAAAGAAAAGAACCTTTCTGTTGTCCTGGACGCAACTGTTGTCGTATGTGGTGTTATGGATGTAACAGATGATGTGAAGAAGGTTTTCGATCCTAACAGTAAAAAGGAAAATACTTCTACCACTCCTGTTGCCACTTCAAAAGAAGATACTTCCGTGAAAGATGTACCTCAGGTAGTTGGCTATATATCCCAGGAAAAACTTATGAATATCAGTAAGATGAGAGATGCTCAGGAAGAGTTATATAAGATTTTTTCAGATATGAATAAAAATCTGGAAAAAGAAGCCAAAGAAATCTACGGTGACAGTGCCCCTCCTTCCAGTTTTCTTGCAAATTATCAGAAAAAACTTGATGACAAGAAAAAGGCTATTTTGAAACCTGTTGAAGACGAGATAAATAAAGTTTCAGGAGAAGTGGCAAAAGAAAAAGGTCTCTCCATAATACTTGATGATGTAAATGTCCTTTACGGAGGCATGGACATTACTGATGATGTTATTACAAAGTTAGAATAAGGAGTTCTGAGTTTTTGAAGAGATTATCTTTTTTTCTGTTAATTTCATTTATTATATGCCTGTTCCTTTATGGATACGGTTCAGAACCTTCCAGTTCCGGTATAGGTGTTGTTGATATTGATAAATTATTAAAACGTCATAAGGACTGGTCAAAACTTGAGTCTTTAGACAAACAGGTTCAGGAATTTGAAGAAGGTTTTGCTTCAAATGAATTTAAGAATAAGATGAATAATTTTCAGAAGGATGCAGAGAAGAAATTTAAATCTCTTATATCTGAATATGATAGCAGATTGAAAAAAAAGAATGAAGAGCTTAAAGTTAGCTGGACAACAGAGCAAAATTCCATTATGGGACAGCTTCAGGCTCTTCAGGACAGATTTTCTGCGAGACAGAAAGCTGAAATGGAAAAGATAAAATCAGAACATCAATCTGAGATTGAACAAATTCAAAAAGAATTTGAAGCTAAAATGACAGCGGAATTAAATAAAAAATCTGCCATAATCCATGAAAAATACAGGCCTGAACTTGAGAAAGAACAGCAGGCAGTACAGGCTATACTGGATCAATATATTAATACTCTTATAGTTGAAAGAGATAATAAAGTCAAAAAAAAGAGAGATGCTCTTGTTCTGGAACTTGACTCTGTGCTTACTGCAGAACGAAACAGGTTGATGGGTGAACTTGAAGATTATAAACAGAAACGTATGGAAGAAAATCAACAGGCATTACTGAAAGTCAATCTGGAAATCAACCAGCTTAATGCAAAAAATACTCATAATAAAGAAGATGAGGAGGAACTGCAGCAATTAATTGCAGAGAAAAAATCTATAGACTCGAGTTATGAAAGTGATATTGCCGGTGAAACAAGAAAAGTAGAAGATACTTTTACATCTTTTAAAAATAAGAAAATGGCTGAAATTGATGGTATTATCGGTGATTATACAAAGGATCTCAATACCGGTATGAACAGCAAGATAGATGCCAAAAAGAAAGAATTTGATGCCATAGTTCAGGCAAAAGGCAGTGAGGTAGATAAGAAAGTAAGAGCAGAACTGGAAAAGACTCGTTCTTCTCTTGAGAGTCAATTCTCTTCTATGATGAGAAGCAAAGAGGAACAGATACAATCTGTCATAGGGGAAAAGTGGAATATAGTGAACGAGCACCTTGCCGGTGAATATGAAGCGGAGAAAAAAGCCCTTATTGCAGCACTTGAGAAAAAACATGGAGATGTGGAACAATCTCTTAAGTCGTTCAGTGAACAGCTTGAACGTGAGTTTGAAGCAAAGAAGAAAGAACTGGGGAAAGAATTATCTAAAACTCAAAAAACTATTGCCGGTGAAAAACAGCAGGATATTGAAAAAATTATGAAAGAAAGAGAGAATTTATTTAATAGTATTATGAAAGATATTTCTGCACAGGTGGAAATTGTGGCAAAGGAAAAAGGTGTACCGGTAGTTCTTACAGGGTACAGGGTTAATGTTAACAGTCTCGATTTAACTGAAGATGTGATTAACGTTGTGGAAAAGAAGTAATAAATAATGAAAGGAGTTTCTATATAATGAAAAAAAGAAGCATTTGTTGTATAATTATACTTGTCGTTTTAATTGCAGGAATTGCAGTATCTCTATCAGTAAGTTCTCCTGCTATCGCTCAGAAGCAGGTATCTGTAGGGGTTGTAGATATAGAAAAAGTTATGGACGGATGGCCGAAGTTTACAAGATATTCGGATCAGCTTCAGGCACAGAGAATAGCTTATACAATTCTTTATGAAAAAGCTTCTCCCAATCTTACCGATGCAGAGAAGGAAGAGATGCAGTATCAGATTACCAAAATTTTTGAACATTCCAATGAGATATTGATGGAAGTTCTCACCAATGATATGGGAAAAGCTGCACAAAAGGTTGCTATAGGAAAAAATATGGATCTGGTTCTGGTCAAACAGAGAGTTCATGGTATCGGTACTGACATTACAGATGATGTATTGAAGGAATTGAAGTAGAGTAAACATGGAGTATAAGAATCCCAAAAAAGGGAACGTGATTTAATATTATATTAATATATGAAGAGTGCAGAGGTGCGTTTTTTTAAACGTCCTTAATGAAGAGTTAAGTATTAATGCTTATCAATCGTACTATATGGAAAAGAGATAGAAAATATGACTTTTACCATTAAAGAAATAGCGGAAACTCTTGGAGGAACAGTAATCGGTAATGAATTCTTCAGTGTATCCGGTGTTTCTGATATTGATGGAGCTTCGGGGTCACATATAACTTTTGCAGTGAAACGTAATTATTTTAAGAAAGCTATAATTTCCGGCGCAGGTGCTATTATATGTTCTGACCATTACGGACTTATTACGGAAAAACCTCTCATAGTGGTTTCCAATCCGAGATTTGCTTTTGCAAAGGTTTTAGACTTATTTAAAGAAAAAAGCCATTCTTACAGCGGAATTCATCATACCTGCATAAAGGGTGAAGATGTATATATTTCCGATGATGTAATAATTTATCCCCATGTTTTTATAGGGAATAATGTGAAAATAGGCACTTCAACCGTTATTTATCCCGGAGTTCATATAGGAAACCATGTAACTATAGGAGATTTTTCTATTATATACCCCGGTGTGGTAATCCTTGACAGAGTCACAGCAGGTAATAATGTTATTATCCATGCAGGTGCGGTAATAGGAAGTGATGGTTTCGGATTTGAAAGAGACGGCAGAGCCTATTATAAAATACCTCAGATAGGTTCCATATTGATAGAAGATGACGTGGAAATAGGTGCCAATGCCTGCATAGATAGAGCCACAACAGGAGTAACTACTATTGGTAAAGGGAGTAAAATTGATAATCTTGTTCAGGTGGCTCATAATGTTTCTATAGGAGAAAATGTTGTTATTGCAGCTCTTTCCGGTCTTTCAGGCAGTGTTAAAGTAGAAGATAATGCTATTATAGGAGGGCAGGTAGGTATAGCAGACAGAATAACTATAGGTAAAAATGCCATATTATCTGCCAAGTCTGGTATAATAAGTGATATCTCTCCCGACTCCAGAGTGGCAGGATACCCTGCTCTGGATTACAGGGAATTTTTCCGTTCTGTAGCTTATATGAAAAAAATTGAACATCTATGTTCTGATATTAAAACTATGAGAGAAGAACTGGTTGAACTAAAAACACACCTCTCTTCTTTCCAGATAAAGGATTGTTAATGTTGAAAAAGATATTATTTATATTATGTATTTTTATTATTTTATACGGAGTTAATTATGGACAGGAACAGGATGTTTCTGTAAAATCTTTTCTTGCTTTAAGTGGAAATACGGAAGTAAGCATACCTCTTAATAACCCTGTAATTTTTCCAATTACAGGCTCGGCAAGAGGACCTGTAGCTGTAGAAAACATGTCACCTGATTTACTTGATGTAAAAACAGATGAAATTGCAAACAGTATAGTATTAAAGGGTTTGAAATACGGACATGGTAGTTTTGTTTTAACAAGACAGAACGTAAGGAGTGCTATTTATGTAGCTATAAGGGAGCCTGCAGGTGTTCTTCCCGACCGGGTTTCAATTACTGTTACTGGAAATCCTGCCACAAGAGATTTCCTGAGGGATTCTGCTATTAGAACCGTTCTTTCGAATACCAGTCTTAAAGCTGGTTCATACCTTTTATTTGACGAGTATGTACCTTTTGAGTGTCCTTTATTTTTATCAAGAGGTGAAAGCAAACATTTTGAACTTCCTGTTAAAATAGAAAATCCTTTATATTATCCTGTAAGGGAAAGT
The DNA here is from genome assembly GCA_040217665.1 of Vulcanimicrobiota bacterium. Lineage (GTDB taxonomy): Bacteria > Vulcanimicrobiota > SpSt-956 > SpSt-956 > JAKJGF01 > CALARM01. The sequence goes on along the minus strand of JBEHWP010000054.1, from coordinate 2,860 downwards.
GTTAAAGTCCAGGTAATAAATAAGATAATTCCTACGACGGAAGCATCGCTTTTAATGATAAGCAATCGTCCTGAGAAAATAGAAGATGACGGTATACTGTTTCAGAAGAAGGTAGAACCGGAAAAACCTGTACGATTATTATATTACCATCAAAATTCTCCTAAAAGTATAGACAGAGAATTTCTTGTAAAACTTACCAATCCCTCTACTAAAACTGTGGAGATGAAACTTTTAAGCGGCACATCAGGGCCTGACCAGGATGTTTTTTTTGTTGGTCACAGATCTACTGTAAGATTTTTACAGGATTATACTTATGATTCAGGTCAGATAATTACAATAGCTCCTAAAGGTGAATTTATTATAAACAGGGCTTTTATGAAACCGGGAGATGTAGTATCAGGTCTTGTTGAAATACATCTGCTCAATAATCTTCCTCTTTCTGTAATTGTTCAGGCAGGTCAGCCTGATATTGCTTTTGATAAAGATGAAGTTCTCCCTGATGATTTTGATCCGTTCAGAATACATCCGAAGGGAGTATTTGCAGAACCGAATATTTCATCTTTTTTTACCTATAATGTCGGTTCTGATGACCTTACAATTCCTGTCGGCGTGAGTCCCTGGCTTTCTGATATAGAGACAGGCGCTCCCAATCAGGGAAATTACGGTGTTATATATAAATTTAATATTATATTAAATAACCCGTCAGGTGAAGAAAAAACACTCAGAGTTTGTTTTTCACCGGTAAACGGTATTGCGAGAGGTGTACTTATTATAGACAATAATTTATATGAAACACAATTGCTCCGTCCCGGTAAAACATCATCTGTAACAGAAATCCGTCTTTCTCCTAAAGAAAGAAGATCCATGAAAATATGCACTACTCCACAGAGTGGTTCATGTTATCCTGTGAAAATTTTATTCAAGTCTAATTAGGGGATATTTATATGGAATATCAAAGGACACTTTTAAGAGAACATACTTTTTCAGGAACAGGTATACATTCGGGAGAATCTGTTTCTATATGTGTAAAACCTGCTCCTGTTAATACAGGTATTGTGTTTATCAGGAACGATTCATCATCTTTACATTATATACCGGCTCTGGTAGATAATGTTTCCAATACCCTCAGAGGCACTACTCTGTCTTTCGAAGGTGTTGAAGTCAGAACAGTAGAACATATTCTTTCCTGCCTTTACGGTCTCTGTGTGGATAATGCTTTTATTGAAATATATGGCAGTGAAGTTCCTATTATGGACGGAAGTTCTCATACTTTTACTGATATTATTAATTCATCCGGATTTAGAGAACAGCCGGAAGGAGAGAGGAATTTTATTATTCCTCCCGAACCTCTCTGGGTCTCAGACAGAGACAGTCATATAGTAGCACTACCGGGCAATGAATTTAAAATTACCTGTATAGTTGATTACAATCATCCGATATTAAAAACTCAGATGGAGGAAATATTGATTGAACCTAGAACATATATTAACTGTATAAGTCAATCCAGAACATATGGTTTTGTAGAAGAAATACAATATCTTCTGGATAATAATCTTGCTCTCGGCGGTACTCTGGATAACGCTCTTGTGATAAAAAAAGACGGTTATTCTTCACCTCTGCGTTATCCGAACGAACCGGTAAGGCATAAAATATTAGATCTTATAGGAGATGTCAGTCTGCTTGGCTCATATCTGAAAAGCCATATTATAGCTGTTAAAAGCAGTCATAAATTGAATGTAGAACTGGTGAAAGCTATTAAATCTATGGTTTTAAATCGTAATAATCACAGCCAGAACAGATATGTCGATTGTATTTAAGTTATGATGGATATTAATAAAATAAAAATAAATCAGTTTTATTTTATAAAGAAACTGTTTTTTTATTAGCAGGGAGTTTTGTGTATGATGGATATTAATAAGATAAAAACTATTTTGCCACATCGTTATCCTTTTTTACTCGTCGACAGAGTTCTTGAGGTAGAACCTCAGAAAAGGATAGTAGCAATCAAAAATGTAAGTGCAAACGAGTTGTTTTTTACAGGTCATTTCCCTGAACAGCCCATAATGCCCGGTGTTTTAATTGCCGAGGCACTCGCACAGGTCGCCTGTATTATGATGTATACGGAAAATGATCAGGTCAGTGGTAAAATACCTCTTTTAATGGGACTGAATGATTTTAAATTCAGAAAGCCTGTAGTTCCGGGTGATCAACTGGTTATGGAAGTGGAGTTATTGAAGGTAAGAAGAGGTTTTGGTAAAATTAAAGGATATGCTAAAGTAGAAGGTAATATAGTTGCCGAAGGAGAAATCACGTTTGGATTATCTTCCGGTTCTTAAATTTACAGGATAGCTTAATGAAAGGGGATTTTAGGTTGAAAAAGATGAGAGTTGGGGTCATCGGAGTGGGTAATATGGGACAACATCATGCCAGGGTTTATAATGAAATGCCTGAAGTTGAACTTATAGGGCTGGCAGATACCGATGAAACTACCCTGAAGGAAGTTTCTCAGAGATTTGGAGTAAATCGTTATCAGGATTACAAGGAATTTTTTGGTAAGGTTGATGCTGTAAGTATTGTAGTTCCTACCAGTTATCATTATGATATATCCAGAGGCTTTCTGGAACATGGTATTCATGTTCTTGTAGAGAAACCTGTAACAAAAACTATCGAAGAAATAGATGATTTGAATAAAATAGCAAAAGAGAACGGTCTTATATTACAGGTAGGCCATACAGAACGGTTTAATCCTGCAGTTCAGGAATTATTTAATCTGGTAGAGAAACCTATTTTTGTAGAGGCCAATCGTCTTGGCCCTGCCAGTGCCAGAAATCTTGATATCGGTGTTGTTCTTGAACTGATG
>JBEHWP010000053.1:0-15184 GCA_040217665.1 Vulcanimicrobiota bacterium | reverse complement strand
GCCCTGGCCCAGTCAATCCATGCCAGTGTAAGGTCCTTTGAATTACCGGGAGATAATTTGACCTGTTTCTGAATAAGTTTATCCATATTACTGAAAGCTAAAGACAAATCTTTCCTTTCATAAACAGAAGCAAACGTTCTTTTATAAAGCTTCTCAGGGCTTTCAGGTTTCATTACAAAGAAAACAATAGCTGCCGATGACAGGACAAATAACAGGGCAACTGCCACGAGGATTTTTATCCATGGATTGGTCTGTGTTTTTATTTCTTTTACCGGCACAGGTGGCACAGGGGAATAAATTGTTCCTATAACAGTTTTCTTTGTCTTTTCAACAGGTGTGTTATAATTTCTTCCCGTAGAAGTTACAATTGTATTATAGTGAGGTGAAGACAGATTATTCTCTTCAAATCCATTATCTTCAATAGCTACTGCTCTGGTTTTGATCCCATATGCAGCCAGTTTATTCTGCACGCTCGTTCTGAGAGATGGTACGGTATTTCTATTTAATATATTAAAATAGTGTTCCTGAGCTTTATCTTTAAGCCCAAGAAGTTCATAGCACTCACCTATTCCCATAAGAGCTCTTTCATTATCACAGTTAAAGTCAAGAACTTTCATATATTCAAAACTCGCCTTTAAATATTCCCCTTCTTCTCTGTACCGGTCTGCCTGTTCCATGTGTTTGACTTCACTCTCACTGCTTTCTTTTGATTTCAGTAATTCAAGTAACTCCTGTTTCATTTCCATAACGGTCTCATATCTATCGGAAATCTTTGGCTGCAGAGCTTTGAGGACTATATTACTGAGTTTATCTGAAATTTTCGGATTTAACGTTTTGGGAGGAGGAAACTCCGGTGCCAGTTCCTGAGGATTTATTTTTGTTATAAGACACATAAGGGTAGCTCCGAGAGCATATATGTCAGATCTCGGCTCAGCCTTTCCCATCCACTGTTCGGGAGGAGCATATCCTTCCGTAAGGAGGGCATATTTAGTAGTAACAGTCTTTGTATCCTGGAAAACCCTGGCTATACCGAAATCTATTAATTTCAGAACCCCTTCGTCTGTTATCATAATATTATCAGGCTTCAAATCCCTGAATACTATAGGAGTAGGACGGTTATGCAGATAATGAAGAACATCACATATCTGAACTGCCCAGGTGACTATCTGCTCCTCGGAAAAATATCCCCCTTCAGGAAGTTTTTTTAGATATTTGGACAGGGTCTCTCCTTTTATATAGTCCATTATAAGGTAAAGTTTTTTACTTTCCACAAAGGAATCTGTAACTCTGGGAATACAATTATGCTCCAGTTTGGCCAGCATTTCTGCTTCTATTTTGAAACTTTTTTCAATTACTTCCTGATCGCTTTCTTCATGCATTTCTTTTGCAGCCCAGTATTTACCGGGAAGACTCAAATCGCGAACAAGATATACGGAGCCAAATCCTCCGCTTGCTATCCCTCTTACGACTATATATCTGTCTTTCAGGGTTTTTCCCAGAGAAGGATAGAGAAGTAGCCTTTCAACAGTTTCATCATTTTTATAATCCATTACGAGATAACTTTTGCCATCATAAAAAAAGAAATCAAGCATTCGCGGAGAATCAGGGCTTTTATCTATTTTTACATATTTTTCCGTTACTTTTTTTAATTCCTTTGATATACTCTGTGATATTATGTCTGTTACAGGGTTTAATATTTCTTTCATCGTAAGATTTTTTTGAGAATTTACCTCGTTGACGACATATATAGAAGAAAAATCATCCCTGTAAATTCCCCTTATGATTCTATATTTATCGTTCAATATAAAGTTTGTTTGTAGAGCAAATCCTCCTGCCATGATTCATCCAACCCCTTTTTATCATATATCCCTGGCACATCTAAAACCTGTATCTGGCCCGAATTCATCGCTCCAGGCTTCACACCTCAGCGTACAGCCTGCAGTTTTGAGTTTATTCAGCCATGCCCCCCCCCGTAAGGTTTTACCGGAAGGTTTTGATGAAATGCCATCACAGTCTGATATATAAGAACTATCAGTCCATTCCCATACATTTCCTGCCATATTCATAATGCCATAAGGACTTTTACCTTCATTAAAGTTATAAACAGACATAGTTCCGTTAAGTTTATTTTCTCTGCTATTCAATCTCTCCCTGTCCCAGTCATTTCCCCAGGGATATAGCCTTCCGTCATTGCCTCTGGCTGCTTTTTCCCATTCAAATTCATCGGGCAATCTTTTTCCTGCCCATACTGCATATGATACTGCATCATTAAACGTAACATTAACTGCAGGATGTTCTTCTTTACCGGGTCTGAAAGAACTTTCCCATCTACCTTCACTTCTATAACCTGTTGCTGCGACAAATTTTCTATAGTCATCATTTGTAACAGCATAAATATCCATATAATAAGATTTTATGCAGACTTCATGAAGTTTATCTGTACCGGCAGTGAAAGGCCCTCCTTCTACGAGAGCCATACCGGCAGGTACAGAAGATTCATCGGTGACATATATATCAGAAGACACTTCCTGTATGGATGGGACTTCTTCTTTGAATGGTTCCTCCACAGCAAAAGACAGATCTGATAATGCAGAAACAGCAGGAGAAGAAGATAAATCTGCGCCGGTAGGTACAACAGTAGAATCTCCTTCCTCTAATTCCATAAAAAGATCTTCCTTTTTTCTGAACAGAATAACTATATTTTCTCCGATCTGTATACGGTCACTATGGTTCAATTTTTCTTTATCAACAACCTGTATTTCATTAAGAAGAGTAATACTCTTTTTGCTTTCATTTATAAGATAAACGTCTCCCCCTTCTATTGAAAATCTGGCATGTTCACGGGAAATAGTTCTGTCCTGAGATGAAAAGAGAAGATCCCTTGCAGAAGGAGATTTTCTTGACATTCGCCCTATGAAAAAATCTTTTTTATCCAGAGGAAAAATCTCTCCTTTCCTATCGCCTTTTATTATTTCCAGTTCATAATCATAGGTACGGGGAACATCATCAAACTTTGTCTTTTCATTATGTGCTACAATGGCACTTTTATAATCAGGCGGCTCTTCTATGATTTCTTTCTCAGGAAGAATAACTTCATCATCGTCAAAAAGATATTTATGAGAGTAATCAGGAAGAAAACTCCCTTCCTGTATGGAAACACTCTCAGACAGAGATGAAGATGGACAGGGTTTCACTGTCGGTTCCTCATATGAACAGTCTATTTTTTTCGGGCCTATCTCTTTAAATGCAAGAGATCTCAAAAATGGTATATCTGTTTCATCTATAGTGGAAGAAAAAGTAGGTTCCGAAACTTCCTGATACAGTAGAACCACCTTGCCCATATGTATTTTATCTCCCGATGAAAGAGAAGAGGGAGCTAATATTTCAATACCATTCACTTTAGTTGGATTGGTAGTTTTTCTCGGTTTTATTACATGACTGTTATTGCACCATTCTATATCAGCCTGAGCAGTAGATACAGTAGAAGTCTTATCAGTAATGAGTATAAAATTCTGTCTTGTATCATAAGGAAGTTTTCTCCCTATAGTAAATGGCTTATCTGAGAGAGGATATTTTTCCCCCGGATTATCTCCTTCTATAACCAGAAGTTCAAAATCTTTTGCCATAAGAGAATATGCTCCTGTTTATTATAAAATACATTTTTTACCGGCCCTGAGAAGGCCACCCGTCTTCAGCCTGGTTATTGGTAAGATTTATTGCATCAGTTCCGTTAATATTTATAACATAAACTTCATGATTTCCATCACGATTGGAAGTAAAATAAATCTTACGGCTGTCAAATCCCCAGGAAGGGCTTTCATCATCAAAAGAATTGCCAGTAAGATTAACCTGCTCCGAGCCATCTGAGTTCATAATATACACTTCATTATTTCCGTCTCTGTTGGATGTAAAAGCAATCTTACGGCCATCATGAGACCAGGAAGGATCTATATCGGAACAGAGATTATCTGTAATATTAACCTGCTGTGAACCATCTGAGTTCATAATAAATATTTCATAATCTCCGTCTCTGTCGGAGGTAAAGATTATTTTATGTCCGTCAGGAGACCAGGACGGTTTTTGATCCTGTCCCGGATTGCATGTAAGATTAACAGGATTACTTCCGTCAGCATTCATGACATATATTTCATAATTGCCATCCCTGCTGGAAGTAAAAGCAATCTTACGGCCGTCAGGGGACCAGCATGAGAACATGTCTTCTGATAAATTATTTGTAAGATTAACCTGGCCGTTTCCGTCACTGTTCATCACATAGATCTCTCCGTTACCATCCCTGTATGATGTAAAAGTAATCTTTTTCCCATCGGGAGACCAGGAAGGTATACTGTCATTTGCAGAATTTTTTGAAATACATACCTGATTGTTCCCATCACTGTTCATAAGATAAATCTCTCCGTTAACATCTCTGTTGGAGTAAAAAGCTATCCTGTGCTCCTTTTTAACTTCTATTGTTATTTGAGGAACATTTATGGATACAGTTGTTTCATTTCTTCTTCCTTTTTTATATGCATCAAGTTCCTTTTGATAGGCAATCTTAAGTTGTTTGTCTTCTACAATTTTTATTAAAACTCCAAGAACCTTTTCATATTTTTTATATAACTTTTTTTCCCAGACAAGTTCCTTCGTATAATCAAGCCAGGCTATGGCATTATCTTTCTTACCAAGGGCATAATAACAGCTACCTGTATTATAATGATTATCTTCATTTTCAGGGGAAAACTGTATGGATTTTTTATAATATTTAATGGCTTTGCCATAATCTTTATAACCATCCTGATAGATTTTTCCTAACAGGTAATATCCTTTTGCAGAGAGAGGATCAAGCTTTATAGCCTGAGCTACCTTAGTCTCTGCTGCAGAATATTTCTTTTGATTAACAAGTTTTTCCCCTTCATTGAGAAGTTTATCTACCTGTGGGGTTCCATAAGTAGCGTTCTGATGAACAATAAAGAAGAACGTACATAATAAAGTAATATTGAAAAATCTCTTAATTAAATTCATTCTATCCACCTTTTCATTTCGTGACCCGTGATATGCATGGCATAGCGCGAGACAGAAGGTTATATTTAATATACATATAATTATATCATATTTATGACTAACAGCAAATTTTTTTCTAAAAAATCATCGGTAGGAAATTCATAAAAATCATCGAATTTTTTATAAAACAGTTCACATATGAAGGCTTACGGAAATTTTATCTGGAAAGGATGAAACATGATGGGTCTGGAAAATTTATTTCGCAAAAAAAATGTGGAAGAAATCATTGCCTCTGCAGAAAGAGAAGATTTCAAACTGAAAAAATCTCTCGGTGCCATAGACTTAATGGCCATGGGAGTAGGAGCAATCATAGGGGCAGGTATATTTGTAATAACAGGCTCCATAGCTGCAGGAGGTGCAAGTCATATAGGAGCAGGGCCTGCAGTAATCATAAGTTTTATTATAGCTGCAGTGGCATGCAGTTTTTCAGCTCTCTGTTATGCAGAATTTGCTTCCCTTTTACCTATATCGGGAAGTGCCTATACCTATTCCTATGCAACACTTGGAGAAGTATTTGCCTGGATTATAGGATGGGACTTAATCCTGGAATACATGGTAGGAGGCGTTTTTGTTGCCATAGGATGGGCAGGATATTTCAAGCATTTACTGGCAGGCTTCGGTATCGTATTGCCTGCATATCTTTCAAATGACCTGAGAACTGCAGCAACAAATCCTGAAGTAATGGCACAGGTTCCTCAAATTGCAGGAATACATCTGAGCATAAACCTTCCTGCCGTCATAGTAGTGGCATTTATTACTGTTTTGCTCATAATGGGTATTAAAGAAAGTGCAAAATTGAATAACATTATTGTAGCTCTTAAGATCATAATTCTGGCTGTATTCATAGGAGCAGGTATTTTCTACATAAAACCTGAGAACTGGAGTCCTTTTGCACCGAACGGGTGGCATGGTATTTTTACCGGTGCATCTCTGGTATTTATTGCCTATATTGGATTTGACGCAGTATCCACTACGGCAGAAGAAACAAAAAATCCGGGAAGAGATCTTCCTATAGGTATTATAGGTTCTCTTATTATATGCACAATACTCTATATTGTCGTAGCTGCTGTTATGACAGGTATCGCACCTTACAAAATACTTGGCACACCTGAACCTATGGCTACTGCCCTCAATTATGCAGGGCTTACATCGTTATCACGTTATGTAGTTTCTGTAGGAGCAGTAATTGCACTTCTTGCAGTGCTTCTGGTTCTTATGGTAGGACAGCCGAGAATATTTTTCTCCATGTCAAGAGACGGATTTTTACCTTCTGTTTTTGCAAAGGTTCACCCGAAATACAGAACACCTTATGTTACAACTATTCTGACAGGATGTATCATCGGTTTTTTTGCCGGCATAGTAGATATTCATGAAGCAGCAGAACTCTGTAATATAGGCACCCTGTTCGCCTTTGCCCTTGTTGGCATTGCAGTTATAATACTCAGATATAAATCTCCCCACCTCAAACGTCCTTTTAAAGTTCCCTTTGTTCCTCTTGTACCTATCCTTGGTATAGGAAGCTGTATATTCCTTATGGCAAATCTTGTTCTTGTGGCATGGATACGATTTATAGTATGGCTTGCCATAGGTCTGATTATTTATTTTATCTATGGCATAAAACATACGAAATATGCTGCCATAGAGCAGAAGACTGATTGACATATGATATTGCCTGTGTTATTATAGCGTGACTGATAAAGGGTGACCGGTAAATATTACCTGTCACCCTTATCTGACGAATTAATAATGGAGATGATTCTAAATGGATATCAATGTAAAAGAAGGTAACCTGCATGAAATAGCCTGTGATGCACTGATTATAGGTTTACACTCCGGTCTGGCAGATTTACCTGATGAGATTATTAACCTGGATAAAAAATTAAATGGAAAAATTAAATACATTTTCGATGAAAAAGAAATAACAGGCAAATCCGGTGAATTGACAGTAATTCACACTTTTCAGGATATTAAACCCAAAAGAGTAGTTATTGCCGGTATGGGTAAACTGGAAGATATGAATACAAACCAGTTAAGAGAAACCTTTTCTATGGCCGTAAAAAAACTTAAAGGCACAGGATGCAAAAAACTGTCTATAGTACCACCTTATGTAGAAAAATTCGACACAGAGGAAATATCTTCTTCAATAGTAGAAGGCATATTACTCGGCCTTTACAATTTCACAAAATATCTTACCCTTGAAAAAGATGAGAAAAAAATTGAAAATATAACCTTTGCTATTCCTCCAGGTTATAAAATACCATCTAAAATGATTGCCCCCGGCATTAAATACGGCACTACAGTTTCGAAGAATGTAAATATAGTAAAAGACATATGTAATGAACCTTCAAACTATATGACTCCTGACGTATTTGCAGAAGAGGCAAAAAAAATCTTTGAAGGTACATCTGTAAAATGTACTGTTCTGAATGAAAAAGAAATTGCTGAAAACAACATGAATTTACTTCTTGCTGTCGGCCAGGGCAGTATTACTCCTCCAAGACTTGTTGTACTTGAATATATAAAAGATAAAAATGCTCCTGTAATCGGGCTTGTAGGGAAAGGAATTACCTTTGATACGGGAGGAATAACATTAAAGCAGAGCAAATCCACACTTTTTGAAATGAAAAGGGATTTAACAGGCGGAGCCGTAGTAATGGGTATAATGAAAACACTGGAAGAATTTAACTGTCCTTTAAACTGTGTAGCAGTAATACCGCTGGCAGAGAACGCTATTGGCAACAGATCCTGCAAACCGGGAGACATCTTTTATTCCATGTCAGGGAAAACAGTGGAAATATTTGATACAGACTGTGAAGGGCGGCTTATCCTGGCAGACGCTTTTACCTACATACAGAAATATTATTCTCCGAAACTGATTATAGATCTTGCCACACTGCTTAATCTTGGTTCTGTAATGGGGTTAAACAGAGTTCCTTTCTTTACAAATTCAGAAGAGCTTGTACCAAAACTTCAGGAAGCATCAAGGATTACAGGTGAAGAAGTATGGCAGATGCCTCTTGACAGGAAATTCAGGGAAAGAATTATGAGCCATTTTGCCGATAGAAAAAACAGAAGCTATAAAGATCCTCAGACTATAGCAATAGCTCTGTTCCTGGAAGATTTTATAGATAAAGGAGTAGAATGGTTACACATAGATTTAGCGGCAGTAGATACGAAATATGGAGATAGATCTTATGTTTCCCGCGGAAGTACTGCCTTCGGAGTAAGACTTGTAACAAGACTGCTCTTCGATTTACTGGAGAAATATCATAAATAACATGCAGGGGCACACTGCTGTGTGCCCACAAGCAGTTCGCCCCTGCAGATTTATCTTTCCAGTTCCCTTATAACCTTTAAAAGAAGTTCTTCTACCCTTATATCCAGCTCTTTATCCAGAGCTCTTCTGAGCGCATCAAGAGATCTTTTGTCTTTTAATTTGCCAAGGGCTGTCACTGCATTAAATCTTATCATCTTATCAGGATTTTCCACTTCTTTTATTATTATATGAACCTGTTCTTCCGCTCCCTGCTTTACAAGAGAAAAAGCTGACCATATAACTACAAGTTTATTCGGTTCATCAAGGGCTTTATAGAGGGTATTCATTAAAACCTTTTTATCTTCATCTGTGGCCGGTTCTATAACACCAAGGGCTTCTACTATTCTTATCTTTACAGTATCAGCAGAATCAAATAAAACTTTACACATAGGTTTTATTATTTTAGACCCTCCGATTTTATGCAACGACCTCGTAGCAGCATAACTTACCCTCATTACACTGTCTTCCAGAGCTTTGATAAGATGGGGTATAGCTTCTTCAGCGCCAAGTATGCCAAGGGCAAAAGACGCTTCTTCCCTGACCCTGGGAGAAGAATCAGAAAGGGATTTTATAATAGCATCTATAGATTGTCTGGATTTTAACTTGACCAGAGCAGTAATAGCCTGACATCTTACATTCTCATTCTCATCATTCAGAACATTAATCAAAATCTTTATTGCTGTTTCTCCGCCAAGTCTCTCTACTGCCTGAACTGCCTGCTGACGATGAAACCATACATCGGATTTCAATGCATTCAGAAGAGGTTCAAACTGTTGTTCCATAAGAAATTACCCTCTAGTAAAATATTTTCCTTTCCTTGATATGATAAAAATATTATTTATTTAACAATTCTCTTATAATTTTTTATAATATTCTTCTTCTACGTTTCGATTTCCTTTTTTTCTATCTTTAATTGTTTTAATAATTTATCATATAAATACAAAAAGGGCCTTATGGCCCTTCTGGCGGAGGAAGAGGGATTCGAACCCCCACGGCTTTCGCCTACACCGATTTTCAAGACCGGCCCCTTACCGTTCGGACATTCCTCCTGAATGTTCTTTCAGATAGTTAGTATATCAAAAGTATCTATCATATGTCAATATGAAAGATACTGTTTTTTTACGACAGGTAATTTTACTTTTACTGCTTTTACTGGAAATTGCACTTAATTTTGTAAATCTATTAATTTATATGAAAATGATAAAGTCTTATGCTTTACTGTCTATTCATTTTCATATTCCGTTATGACCGCTCCAGTCATAGTTGTTAGTAAAAAGCAAGTAACATCCAAATTTTTTCACTTTTCACTCTTCACTCTTAATATTCTGTGATAAATTTCTTTTACCAATGTATATAAAATCATCTGTCATTTTTAAACGCAATCATATGAAAAAGGAATTTTATCTGATTTGTTGAATTTTATTTATATTATATTCAAGGGAGGGAAAAACATGAAACTTTCTTATATATTAATAATCACTGTAATTCTTACAGGAATGGTTACAGCAACTGCAATATGGAATAACGATTACTATATAAATTCACAGGGATTATGGATAGTTCCTTCTATAAATAAAGTACAGTCTTTATTAATTTATAACGGGATGACAGAAGCCGATGCCGTAAAAGCTTTAAACAGAAAGCCTCTTCACACCAGAACAGGCCCGGAAGGAAATAAAATATTAAGTTATAATGATATAAGTGAACCTTCAGGGTTTGACCTCTATATAAGAAAAGAAAGAATTGTTGCTATCTGTGTCTATACACAGAATATACCGGATAATAAAGGAATACATACAGGGTCAGATAAATCACTGGTCTTAGAAAAATACGGACAATCCTATAAAAAAGAAAGAATAAGCGGTCATGGCAGTGGTATTACATATGAAGAAAAAATGGGGAATATATTTTTTCGTTTGAATTCATGTGATAAAATAGAAGAAATTATTATTTATCTTAAGGGACAGTGGTAAAATCACTTTCACTCTAAATATTCTATGAGAAATTTCTTTTTTCATTTTATATAAAATCACCTGTCATATTTAAATAGAATCTAAAAAATCTCTGTTGATTTTATTCTGTTTCTGACTTATAATATTTTTAAATTTTAATTAAAATTCAGGGTGAAGAAAGGCATCCTTTGAAATTACTTAAAGTATCTGAAATTTCATAAATGGAAGATTATGGCCAGAAAATGCCCGAATTGTAATGAAATGAGCGATTCTCATGATATATGTGCCCACTGTGGTATTACCCTTCCTTCTGAAGAATTATCTAAAAAGAAAAAGGCAAAAGCTGAAATTACAGGTATTCTGTCTGTAAGCCCTAAATCTATAGAACTGACAGAACTCAGAAGAAGTGAGGTCAAAGAAACTTATTTACTGTTAACAAGAACAGATTTCGAAAGTGATAAATTCTCCGGTACAATAAAAACACCTGCCATACCGGGGTTCAAAGTAAAGTCTGAAACCTTTGAAGGTTTAAGAAATGTAATAAATGTTCAAATAGAAGCAAAACAATTAGAAGTAGGACAGATGTATGAAGGATTTGTAGAGATAACCTCTACAATCGGAGAAGCAAAAATCCCGGTTCAATTAGGCATATCAGGAGATTCACCCCAGCTGGGATTGGATACAAATCAACTGCAGATTAATATGAATAAAAAAGAAAAAAGTGCCGTCTTTAATGTCGTAAATGTAGGATGCGGCACTCTCATAGGTTCGATAAAATCCAAAACTTCATGGCTGACAATAGACGAATCTTCTTTTTCTCTCGGTAAAGACAGTACAGCAGAAATAGAAGTTTCAATAGATAAAAGAGAATTATCAAAGATTGAAAGAGGAGGCAGAATAAGCCTTGAAGGAGCTATCAGTTTGGAAACAAATGCAGGAGATGAAGAAATAAAAGTAGTTGTTTATTTAAATCCAAAGAAAACCTGGGAAGATTATAAAGCTTATATTCCTGTAGCTGCTGTAACTCTGGTTATTCTGGTTATTTTGATGATAGGTTATCCTGTCATTAAAAAAATTCTCACGCCAAAAGAAATAAAAAAAACAGGTCTATGGGGCCAATTAATGGGTCCTTCAGGCAGTAAAGCGATGACTGAAATTAAATGGAATCCTTTCAGTGAACCTGAAAAACTGGTCTTTACTGCCATAAAAGACAAAGAGGGACAATTATGTGAAATAAAACTTGATACGATGGAATTGAAAATTATTTCTCCTACTTCAAAAAATAGAACTTATACTCCTGCCTGTTCACCTGACGGTTATTTATTTGCCCTTGGTATAGCTCCCCCTGGTTCAGGTACTCCGGATGGTAAAGATAAATGTGTCAATCTTGCTATTGCAAATGAACAAAAGACTCCGGCTGATATAATAACAGATTATAATCCCAAAGGTAATGTTATGAAAATTGCCAGTGATCCTGCCTGGTCTCCCGATGGTTTAAAAATTGTTTTTGTAAAAACAGCGTCACCTATTGCATTACATGGAGACATTATGATTGTGGAATACAATAATGCCGAACCTTACTCTTTATCAGACCTTAAGGAGAAAAATATTCATATCATCGGTAAATCTCCAAGATGGTCATCAGATAGTAAAAAAATACTTCTGGAAGATCTGAATAAAGAAATATATGTTATTGAACCTCAGGGGAGAGATAAAGAAGCTTTTGCTGCCAGATTGACCAGTAATAAAAATTTTAATGCATCATCTCCGAAATGGTCCCGTGATGATAAATTAATAGTTTTCACAAGGGGGTCAGAAAAAGAAGCTAAAGATACAGGCGATATTTATATTATGAATACTGACGGAAAAGATATAAAATCAGTCATAGCCAGACCGGAATATAACGATTTAAATCCCGACTTTTCACCTGATAGAACTCTGGCCTTTGACTCTACAAAATATGGTGAAGAAAATGGTGATATCTATATAGTTGGTATAGACGGGAACGGCCTGAAGAATATAACAGATACACCGGAAAAAAATGAAATATGTCCAATATGGTCACCTGATGGTAAAAAGATAGCCTATCTGGGAAAAAATGACAGGGGATTGCAAATATATATAGTAAATACAGGTGATAAAAAATTTATTCCCAGAGAATTGACAAATGATGAGTATGAACACAGTATACCGATATGGTGGGTTCCTCAATATTATGATAAAGTGCAAAAAAATTCAGGAGAAAAAAAGTAAATCAGCAGTCGGTTATCAGCAGTCAGCTTTTATAAAATTTAGCTGATAGCTAAAACTGAAAGCTTACTGATATTATGTCAATAATATGCAATAACTGCAATATCTCTAATAAAGATGAGGCATTGTATTGTAACAAATGCGGTACCAGACTTATAGATACAATACTCCCGGGAGGAAAAATTCTGGATAAAAGATATGAAATACTGGAATTGATTAAAACCGGTGGGATGGGTGCCGTTTATAAAGCCAGAGACAACAGACTTACTCAGATATGTGCAGTTAAAGAACTGTTAAGTGCCTCAATCGACGATGACGAATATGCGGTAAAAAGGTTTCATGAAGAAGCGAAAATACTTGCCTCATTAAGACACAGTAATCTTCCAAGAGTTATAGATCATTTCACTGAAAACGGGAAATATTATCTTGTTATGGATTTTATAGACGGCCACGATCTGGAGACAATGTTAAATAAATCAAATAAAGGAGGACTTGATGAGGACAGGGTAATAGAATATACAAAACAACTGCTTGATGTACTTATTTATCTTCATTCACAGAATCCGCCTGTAGTTTACCGTGATCTGAAACCTTCAAATATTATGGTCCAATCCTGTGACGGAAGAATAATTTTAATAGATTTTGGTATAGCCAGAACAGTTCGGCCCGGTTCACTTACCCGGAAAACCGGTATAGGAACAGAAGGCTATATATCGCCGGAACAATATACAGGGAAACCCGAACCGGCAAGTGATATATATTCCCTTGGTGCTACCCTCCATCATCTTATTACAGGTCAGAAACCTCTTATACCGTTCAATTTCAGGCCTGTTAAGGAATTAAAGCCCTGCCTGTCGGAAGGATTTAATAATATTATTATGAAATCACTGCAAATGAAGCCTGAAGCAAGATTTACTGCTCAGGAAATGAAAAATGCTCTTTACGAATTAAACAGAGCAGACACATATAAACAGGATAACGGCCAGAGTTCTTCTGTTAAAACAGAAGCATCCCGTAAAGGTTTTTTTTCTTATTTTTCTTTAACAAAAAAAATCAGACCTGATAATGATGAAAACCCTGATAAAACAATGGTACACCCTGTAGATAACTCATATATGGTTCTGATTCGTAAAGGTTATTTTTTTATGGGTGATAATAATTCCGAGTCGAATGAATATCCTGAACACAAAATATTTTTAGATGATTATTATATAGATATATATCCTGTAACAAATATTCAATATGACATATTTATAAAAAATACATCCTATGAATCCCAGGGAAAATGGGGAAAATACTTCTCAAAACAGACAGAAAACCATCCTGTAATAAATATAAGCTGGCAGGATGCAAAAGCCTATGCAGACTGGGCAGGTAAAAGGCTTCCCACCGAGGCGGAATGGGAGAAAGCTGCAAGAGGGACAGACAGAAGAAAATATCCATGGGGAAACAAATGGGATAAAAATTTATGTAACAACAGGGATTCAAACAAATTAGCTGAGAAAATGTCAGATATAGTAAACGGGAGAGGAACATTACCTGTCGGTTCTTTTCCGGGCGGCGCAAGTCCATATGGTGTAATGGATATGGCAGGCCAGGTAATTGAATGGTGTTCTGACTGGTATGATCCCCATTATTATCAATATAATATCAAAGAAAATCCTCAGGGACCAAAATCAGGAAGAGAAAAAGTCCTGCGAGGAGGATGCTGGTACAGCAACAATCCTCTCTTCTGCAACTGTACCCATAGAGACTTTTTCCCTCCCTATGATGCACACTGGTTTTATGGTTTCAGATGTGTTAAAGAAGTAAGTTGAGGGTTTAAAGTTGAAGGTTGAGAGTTGAGGGTAAATCTCAGTAAATCTCAACTTCTCAGCTCTCAACTTCTCAACTCTCAACTCTTACCATGTAGAAGCACTTTTAAGTTGCTGTTTGAGCTTACCCAGATCTCCCTGATAGTTCTTCCATGGTATTTCACCTATTACACCGGCATTAGATTGATCCATTATCACTATCTTAGGTATTGAATTAACACTGTAATCCCGGGCCACAGGGTCATTCCACCCGGCAAGTTCAACTTTAACACATACAAATTTATTGGCAACTGCAATAAACTCTGCATCTGCTGACTGGATTACACGATCCAGTTGTACACATGCTCCTCACCAGACTGCTCCGAATTTAACCAGTAATCTTTTGCCGCTCTTGCTGGCTGCTTCCTGACCTGCTCTTATAGAGCTATACCATATAATAGTATTGCTGTTATCGGAACCTGCATCGGATACTGTCTGTGAAGATACTGAAGAAGTGGTTGTTCTTACATGATATGATATACCGAGACTGGTTTCCTGAATTTTTACGGTTATCTTCAAAAATTTCAAAACGTCCATAAAAGGTAAATATAATATTTTCTCACCGGTCTTAATATCTTTGCCAATTGCAGCTTTTTCCTTGGGAAATTCCCTGTCGTTAATTAAAAGTACATCTTTTGCTTTATCATAAGTTCCCGTAACATTAAGTGCATTCAGAAAATCTCTTGCAGGAAAATAATATATTAATTCTTTACTGTTAACAGGTGATGCTGCAATATAAGGTTCTTTATATG
>JBEHWP010000052.1:0-15288 GCA_040217665.1 Vulcanimicrobiota bacterium | reverse complement strand
GTAATGCGTAATGCGTATTTTCCATCTGATAATGGGCGAAAATAGATTAATCAATTTTCACGACTCACTAAACCATAGAACCTTTTATAACATAGTATATCATAGAAAAGGGAAGTTTCAATAAGGGAAGAATTATCTGACAGAAAGAAGGATTCATTTATGAAAAAAAAACAATGTGATGTAATCTTAATAAATATGCCTTTTGATTATTTTTCCTGGCCTTCCATAGGGCTCAGTCTGTTGAAAAATTCTATCAAAGAGAAGATATCCTGTAATATCAGATATTTTTCTCTTGATTTCTCAGAGAAAATCTGTTCACCGGAACTTAATAATATGATAGCCAACAATTATCCGTCTGCCATGTGTCTCCTTGGTGAATGGATTTTTTCTTCTTCAGAGCCGGAGAAAGACACTTATATAAAAGATGTATTGCTCGGAGGACTCGGGGAATATAAAAACATCAGTGTACCCGGAGATATTATCAACGAAATAATCTCTGTCAAAAATAAGGTAAATGATTTTCTGGAATACTGTGTCACGGAAATCATGGACTGCAAACCTTATATAATCGGTTTTAGCAGTAATTACGGACAGCAGTTATCTTCACTGTCTCTTGCCGAAAAAATAAAAAAACAGTTACCTGAAACATTTATATTATTCGGAGGATGTAACTGTGAGGGGATTATGGGTACAGAAATAATAAAGAATTTTCCCTCTGTAGATGCCGTTGTATCAGGAGAAGGAGATATTATATTTCCGTGCATAGTGCAAAGAGTGCTTTCAGGTAAATCCATAGCAGACCTTTATGGGGTTTATACAAAAGAAAATGTAGAAAAGATCAGTTATGGCAACATACCGCCTGTGAAAGACATGGATAGTCTCCCCTGCCCTGATTATGAAGATTTTTTTGAACAGTGGAACAGAAGTTCTCTCTCTAAAAAGGCTGATATAATAAACAATAAATTCTACAGACCTGTCATACATTTCGAGACATCCAGGGGCTGCTGGTGGGGTGAAAAGAAAAGGTGTACATTCTGCGGTTACGGCCAGGATATTCATTTCAGGAGCAAAAGTTCAGGCAGAGCACTTGAAGAATTTTCATATCTCACTGAAAAATATCCCGAATGTCTCGTCGTTCATGTAGATAATATAGTTGACATGAAATATTTTAAAGATTTTTTACCTTATATTAAATCAAATAAACTGTTACTCCACCATGTAAAGGCAAATGTGACAAAAGAACAATTACAGCTTGTAAGTGCCAGGTTACAGAAACACCTTCAGCCCGGTATAGAGAGCCTGTCAACCTCTGTCCTGAAACTTATGAGAAAAGGAGTTACATTTCTTCAGAACATACAGTTTTTAAAATGGGCCAGAGAATTCAATATAGATGTTCACTGGAATTTATTATGGGGCTTTCCCGGAGAAAGTTCTGAAGATTACCGTATTATGTCAGAATTAATCCCTCTGTTGAGCCACCTGGAACCTCCTAAAGATTACGGTTCCATATACGTGAGCCGTTTCAGCCCCTATTTTGACAATCCTGAAGACTTCGGTTTTTCAGAGCTTATACCTTATGGCGCATACAGATATATTTATCCGGCCCTTACAGAAGAAGCAATAAAGAATATAGCTTTTTTCTTCACTTTTAACTATAAAATTCCTCAGGATCCTGAGGAATATACAAAACCTGTGAAAGAAGCAATTGAAAAATGGATCCATGTTTATCCTGAAAGCAG
The DNA here is from genome assembly GCA_040217665.1 of Vulcanimicrobiota bacterium. Taxonomy (GTDB): domain Bacteria; phylum Vulcanimicrobiota; class SpSt-956; order SpSt-956; family JAKJGF01; genus CALARM01. The sequence goes on along the minus strand of JBEHWP010000052.1, from coordinate 13,549 downwards.
CCTTATATATATGGACTACAGAAAACACCTTATTATAAGTGACAGAAGATCCGGAGCAAAAGAAGAGATTACAATTATTTCAGGTCTGGAAAGACTCCTTTATCTTGCCTGCGATTCTATAAAATCAATTTCTGAATTAAAGAATATATCAGAAAAATATAGAGGAAAAAAATACAGTGAAGAAGAAATTCTGGAAATAATAAATCCTCTTTCAGACAGAGGTTTTATCAGAGGAGAAGATAATAAATATCTTGCTCTTGCAATTAAGTTCAAAGAATAAGGACTATTTTATGAAAAAACAATTATCGTCCGGTCTTGTTCAGATATATACCGGAGACGGGAAGGGTAAAACCACTGCAGCCCTGGGGCAGGCTTTACGTGCGGCAGGCCATGGTTTTACTGTGAGATTTATACAGTTTTTAAAGTCCATTGATTCGGGAGAATTACATTCAGTAGAAAACCTACATCCCTGTTTTATTATTTATCGTTTCGAAAGTCAGAAAAAATTTTTCTGGACTTTAAATGATGAAGAGAAAGAAGAATTGAAAAAAGAAATCTCTCTTGCCATGGATTTTGCAAGAAAAACCATAGATAAAGAAGAATGTAATATACTTGTACTGGATGAAATCATCGGGGCACTCCAGAATAAGCTGGTTTCTCTGGAAGAGATAAAAGAATTTATTGAGAGAAAACCTTACCACATGGAATTAATACTGACAGGAAGGAATGCGCCGGAAGAGCTTGTCCGTATGGCAGATCTTGTAACAGAAATGAAAAAGATAAAACACCCTGCAGACAGGCATATAAGTTCGAGACAAGGGATAGAGTTATAGGTAAAAAAACGATATCATTTTGACTATAAAGCCAGCAAAAACAAGGAAATTATGAAAAGATGCAAAAGTATAGTCATTAATAATTTTTTTATATTAACATTCTTTACTTTTTTTAAAATGTCGTGATATATTAGTATCAAAATTTTTAATTATGTAATCAGGAGGTCTTTTTTATGATAGGAATAGGCGCTTCATTTAACGTACAGGGTATGTTCGGTTCATTTGGAATGTCAGCCATGATGGGACTGGGAATGCCTTTTCAGGCAATGCAGATGATGATGATGATGGGAAATATGGCAAGAGGATGCTGCGGCGGTATGGCCGGTATGATGGCAGGTACGATGATGCCCGGTATGATGGGCATGGGACAAATGGGCATGGGAGGCGGAATGATAGGCAGTCCTATGAATATGGGCGGAATGTTACCGGGATATATGCAGGGGTTCAATCCTATGTTCGGAGGAGGAATGTTCCCCGGAGCAGACCAATTAATGCAGTGCATGGGTACCATGGGTAATTATGGTATGCTCGGTATGGGCATGATGGGTATGCCCGGTATGGCAGGCATGATGTTAGGCGGCATGATGGGAGGTCTCATAGGCGGAGCTATTTCAAGAGGCATGATGGGTTCAATGGGTCGCATGATGGGCATGGGCGGCATGATGGGTATGGGCCAGGCTCAGAGCCTTCATGGCGGAATGGGCGGACTCAGACGTCAGGGTAACGAAGTTACTACTCCCGGAGGATATAAAATAAGCTATAGCGGCACAACTGTTAATATCAGCGGTATGGGAAAGGTAGGAGGAGGTTCCTTTGCAATGGCAGCAGCAACTCCTTTCGGTTCCTTTGCAATGGCAGGACAGATGCCGGGATACCAGACAACAGGCAGCACCAAAGTATGGGGCGATCCTCACGTAGATCAGAGCAATGGCCAGAGATGGGACTGGAAAGCAAAAACAATGAGCTTTAACTTACCTGATGGAACAAAAATTACAATGAATGCAGAAAGTGCAAATGGTGTAGTTAAAAGTATTGACATATATAATGGCAATGATCATGTCCATGGTGAAGGAGGTCAATATACCGGTTCATCTTATGACGGATATATGGCAGATGCCATGCAGGGCGACGGAGATTCCGTATATGCAGCCAATAATGATGTAGGTACATGGTATAAGAATCCTTTCGGAATGGGCCAGACAGTGGCAAATATGTATAAATAGTTTTAAAAATGAAAAATATGACCTGTTCTGACAGGTCATATTTTTTTTCCTGTTAATTCGAGAGCTTTTTTATAATGCTGAACAGCAAGGTCCATTTTCCCATCTTTCTGATATGCAAGACTTAACATCTGATGGGTCCATGGTCTGTGAGGTTTTAATTCGAGAGATTTTTTATAGTGCTTTATAGCAAGTTCAAATTTTCCGTTTTTCAAATACGTATTTCCCAGAAATTCATGTAAAGCTACATTCTGTACGCCAAAAGCTATTGATATTATGCCCCATAACACTACTACAGGAATAAGAATAGTAAATTCCAGTATGGTAACAATAAAACCTGTAATGATACGAAGATTCTTATTATCCGGTATTATAGTTCTTATAAATATATTAATAGAAAAAATCCCTTTGGAGAAACACAATATAAACATAATCACAATAAGGTTAAGTCCTGTAATTTCAAGTATTTTTATGTGAGTATAAAAACTCGCCAGAAGAAATACAAAACCGGAGAGCATAAATACAAGACTCCACGGAGGTATAATAAGAAATATTGGAATCTCACCGAGCAGGGCATTTGAAGGGAGAGGTATATTTAATTTTTTTATAATAAAAAGATTGAAAATCCATAAATATACAACATAATAAAAGGCCAGAAATACAAGTAAAGAAGGTAATAATTCCATAAGTTTTCCTGTAAGCCATTCTGTTTTTATCCAGTTCTGGTGGAGGTCTAAATTGATAATACCTCCGGTAATAGCCCACGTAAGACCTGATACAATCCATTCAGAGATTTTCTTTAAATCTTCTGTTATTATTTTTGTGCCCATTAACAGTATATAAAGAAGGAGATTTAAAGCAAAACCCAAAAAAGCTGCAAAAAAGGTACAAAGAATTGTTTTAAAAGCATCGAAATTTTTCTTAATACATAATCCAAGACTCAATCCTATAATACCTGTAGAAAGAAAAAAATCAGCTCCTGCAAGAGGAGAATAGAACATACAAAGGAGTAATGCTGTCGCAACAGCCATTTCCAGTCCCTGATAAAAGCCGTATTTCATTATACCTATTACGACAGGTGTTACACTCAGATATTTAAGGATATCCAGGAAGGCAAGGTTTAATCCTGTAAAATAAAATATAAAAGCCAGACAGACAAGAAGTCCGCCTTCTGCAATACGTCTGGTAAAATTCTTCTTTTCCATTCCAATCACTATTTAATAAAAAATTCTTTTATTTTGTTAACAAGTACGTCCCAGAAGCCTTCTTCTTTTTTTGCCTGAATAGACCTGAGCTGTTCAAGAGCAAGGCCAACCTTGAGATTACCGGTACTCTTCTGTTCTGTTTCCAGCAATTCCATAAGAGCAGGTATTGCTGCAGGATCGCCTATTTTACCCAGTGCAAGAGCTGCTTCACCTCTGAGAGCAGAATCACTGTTTTTTAATACATGTATAAGAGGCTCTACAGCTTCTTTTATCTTTTTTTCTCCCAGCAGAAAAGCTGCTTTTTTATTTCCTTTCTTTAATTCTTCCAGTAACTGGTTGCTGTTCATACTCATCATATATCTGGCTTCTTCTAGATCATACATAAATTCAGGCTTTTTTACTTTTTTTGCTACAGAACCGATTTTATTGGAAGCAAGAAGGCAGAGAAGAGCGCCCTGCATTTCTTTTGCTGTTTGAAATCTTGCAGCAGGTTTGGGTGATAAAGCTTTTATTATTATATCTTCCAGTTCAACGGAGATTTCCTCTTTAATAGTTCTTACAGGAGGGAATTTAAAGGGCACAGGATTTTTTGCAGTAATTAAATGATGCATAGTTGCTCCCAGTGCATATATGTCAGATCTGGGTTCTGCTTTGCCCTGATATTGTTCCAGAGGAGCATATTCCATAGTACCTATGGCTGTTATAGTTCCCTTTGGTTCAATTTTTTTGGCTATACCAAAATCAACAAGAATAATCTTATCAGTTCCTTTTCGTAACATAATATTTGCCGGTTTTATATCCCTGTATATAATAGGTGGATTCTGACCGTGCAGATAATCCAGAACATCACATAACTGCACTGCCCAGTTAACTACCTGTTCTTCCGACAATCCTTTATAGTCGCTTTTTCTCAGATGTGTCTCAAGATCAACACCTTCAATAAAATCCATAACCAGGTAATAACGAATGCCATCGATAAAATAATCGCTTACTCTGGGTAAATTCGGATGATAAAGTTCTGCCAGAAGTTTTGCTTCTTCACGGAAACGTTTGATAACGTAATCACTTTCTTCAGGTTCATCTGATTTATCAATAAGTTCCTTGACTGCACAGATTTTATTGAGCCTTTTATCCTCAGCTTTATAGATATTACTCATACCGCCTATTTTCACAAGAGTTATTATACTGTAACGATTATCTAATATTTCCCCTACTTTTAAATGCAAGATTATTCCCCCTAACAATCGTGACGCGTGACGCGTGATGCGTGACGCGAGGAAAAATTTCATAAATGACAGGCTTTAATTTTTACAATCATAACCTGCGGCGTGTGAAGCGAAAGATTAACAGATTGTAATTTTACAATATTATACAGGAATTTTATCACAGTTACAAGGTGATAAATGTATTACCTGTCGTATGTTAAAATTTTCATATAATCTTGACAATCCATTGTATAATATAAATTATGAAAATAATAGCTACATGTGATCTTCATTACGGTCTAAAAAAATGGGGAAATGACTCTACAAAAGAAATAGCCGGACATGTGATAAACTCAGATGCAGACGTATTTATAATTGCAGGCGATATAGGAGAAGGACTTCAAAATTTTCAGTCATGCCTGGAATTATTTAAAGAATTCAGAGGATATAAACTCATCGTACCTGGCAATCATGATCTCTGGAGTAAAGAGGGACAGTCTTTTCAAATATATTCGGAACTATTAAAAGAAATATGTGAAAACTGTAGCTTTCACTATCTTGATACAGGCCCTTTTGTTCTGGACAATATCGGTTTTGTAGGAAATATCGGATGGTATGACTATTCGTTTAAACTGGAAGAACTGAATATTCCTATAAAATATTATGAAGAAAAATGCCTCCCTAAAGTAGCACGATGGAATGACAGAAAATTTATAAAATGGGATTATAATGATTATGAATTTCTGAGTATTCTTCTGGATAAAATGGAAAAACACATAAAATATATATACGAACATGTGGAAACCATCATAGGCGTAACTCACCATATGCCTTTTGAACATATGATAAGAAAAACAAACTATATGTCCTGGGACTTTGCCAGAGCCTACCTGGGAAGTAAAAAGATAGGAGAGCTGTATTTGAATTATAAAAAGATAAAACTTGCCATATGCGGACATAATCATAGATATGTAAGGGCCACAAAAGAACATGTGGAATGTATAAGCGTTGGAAGTACATACCAGCAAAAAGAATTACTCACTGTTGAAATGTGAGTTATCTATTGACAGATAGTCTGAAACTATGTAAGATGAGATTTAATAAAATTATTTATAATTAAGGAAAGGATTCTGGTTATGAGATTATCTTTCAATGTAATTTTACTTATAATTGCAATATTCAGTCTCTTAGTATATCTTCCTGTAATGTTATTCGGATGTGGCTCCTCATCCGATATAGATGTAGGCAGTATCCAGGGAACACTTGTTGATACGGGCGGTACCATAATGGCAGGGAAAAAAATAAAAATTCAGGGCATAAACGGAATTTACGGGTTAGGTATTGTAGATACAAATGTATACGGTAAATTCAGTTTTACAAATATTCCTACAGGCACTTATACTATTACCGCGTCAGAACAGGACGGTACATTTATTGCAAGCAAAAATGTGGATATTACAAAAAATGAAACTGAACAGGTAACTATCCAGCAGGGCGAAGTGGCACCTCCCACTCCTACCCCGTCTGCTACAAATACACCGGGCGGAACTGTGACAGCGACACCAACGTTCATTGAAATTTTTTCACCAACTCCTACTTTTACACCTGCCTATTTTTAATGGAAGGAGTTTTTATGGTAAAAAAAATATTAATCCTTTTAGTGGTTATATTTATATGTAATATACCGGTAAAAGCACAGGAAACAAAAGAACAGCCGTTGCCGAATTTGACAGTCAGTGATGAAGATTATATGAGTACAAGAACTAAAATACAGGGAAACACTCAGAGTAATCCCTATGATGGCTATTATGACCCTGCCAGAACTCACGGTTCTTTTAATTTCAGAAGTGATAAAAATGTAAATAATTATCCGGGAAATAATGAAGCCGGTAACGGTTATTCCGGCTATTACAATGATTCCGGCTTTAAAGAATATCAGTTTCCTCAGGCACAGGCAACACCTGTTCCTCCTAAAGGCAATGCCATAGAACTCTCGGACAGTGATTTACTCAAAGATATTGATATAAAATCCGGTGGTATACCTGTATGGAAACAGTCTAACAATGCAGTTGTAGACGTTGATAAAATTCAGGACATGAATGTATCTGTTTTTCTGCTTACACAGCAGAAAAATAACAATGTAATAGGTTATAATATCGAGTTTCGTTCAAATAGAGACATCCTTGCTTTCACTTCTTTTATACTTGAAGGCACTTGCCAGGTGTATTTATTGAATAAAGAAGACAAAAACCAGCAGGAGAAGATAGGTACCTTTATAACAGAAGGCGACCCTTCCGGTACATACAAAAAGATAATGACCTTTTCTTATAAGGGTAAAGAAATAAAGCTGAAAATATTGGAAAAAGAGCAGAAACATCCTGTAACTGAACAGAAGGAAGATATAAAAGAATGGGTGACAGAAAATCCTGAAGGTACAAAATCCAATACTGTCATAGAAGTAAATTTTTAAAAGTATAATAAATAAGGGGTGACGATCTGTCACCCCTTATTTATTATACGGGCAAAACTATGTCAGGCGATACCGGGTCACACCATTATAGAACCAATAAGATTATTTAAGAAAGCAATTAAAAGACCCGTATCATAAAAACCTGAACCGCCGGTCAATTTTGGCAATACAAATTTTATAACAATATATCCTATGGCAACTAATATGATAATAATCAGAACCATATAGATTGGCATATTTGATTGAACCGGTTCTTCTTTCTTTTTCTTTTTTACTTTCTTTTTTATTCCTTTTTTCTTTTCCTGTGGTTTACCTTCATCGTCTATATCAGAGCTGAGAGCTTCTTCTTCAGCTTTTGATATGCCTTTCCCGATAGATTTCTTTTCCGCTTTACGGGTATCACCTTTTTCCAGTTCATCTTCAGGCATGACAATAGTCTGTTTTGGTTTACTTAAAGCCTGTATTGCCTGTGCATCTATGGTTTGAATGGATGAACTGCCGGAAGAAAATTGATCTGTCACGTCCGACGTTCTGGAAGTTGCCTGAATCTCTTTAAGAGTTGTCATCATTTCCGTAGCAGATTGATATCTGTCTTCTTTGTCAAGCTCCATAGCCTTTAATATTATACCTTCCAGTTCCAGAGATATGGATTTATTATATTCCCTGCAGAACTTTAGAGGGACATTATTCATGGATCTGTCTATAGCATCTACAGGCAAAACCTTTGTTGAAATATAATACAGAGTAGCTCCGAGAGAGTAGAGATCACTTCTTGCATCTGTAACCATAGCATATTGCTCTATAGGAGAGAAATGAGGGGTAATTGTTTTGGCTACGGCAAGGGTTCTGGAATGAGGGTCAAAAAGTTTAGATATACCAAAATTGATGAGTTTAATAGATTTGTCTTTTGTAAGGATTAAATTTTCAGGTTTTAAATCTCTGAAAATTATAGGATGCGGTTTCTGACTGTGCAGGTATTCAAGCACTCCGCCAAGCTGAATTGCCCATCCGATAATTTCTTCTTCAGCAAAAAAATCTTCTGTCGTTTCTATAAGTTCTTTAAGATTCTTTCCGTCTAAATATTCCATTACCAGGAAATGTCTGGCATTTTCTTCAAAGAAATCTTCAACTTTGGGCAACTGGGGATGATCCAGTTTATTCAAAATTTTAGCTTGCAATTCAAACTGTTGATAGGCCTGTTTTGCTTCAATAGGATTACTGAATTTACTTATCAATTCCTTAATTACCCAGAAATCAAATTTTTTACGATCCTCTACAATATAAAGATTACTATTTCTACCACTGCTCAGGTGTTTAACTATTTTAAATCTATCTTTCAGCACAGTACCTTCTGGTAAACAGTCTCTATCTTTTGACATAACTTTTGCAAAAGCCCTTCTCAAGAGTTATTTCGTATAATAAATCATTACGAGAAACTCCAAATCTTTCAGCTTTTTCCTCCTCTATAATCTTATTTGTTTTTTATAGCACCCACACAAAATTATAATTCAAGAAGTATATTCTCTATTTCCTCTAATTTATATCCTCCACCCTGCACAAAATCAGGAGTGCCTCCGCCTTTTCCGGTTAATTTTCCATTAAAATTTTTCATTAATTCAGAAAGATTTAACTGTAAATCCTTTGATCTGGCAATAATTAAACTGCATGGTTCAGGTGAAGTAGCAAGGCATACAATCATATTATTAGATTTCATAATAACATTTTTTGCCAGACCTTTCAACTCTTCAAGAGTTTTATCTTTATAAATATGTTTTATATAAACAATATTATCTTTTATAATTTTCTCAGAATTTAAAAGCTCTATCTCCTGTTTCATACACTTTTCTGTTAATTTCTTCAAAGCCTTATAATTTTCCTTGTTTTCTGTTATTAATTTATCTATTTTTGTAAGAACATCATGATAACCTACTGAAAATCTACAGGAAATATCTCTGAATACAGAAGAATATTCTCTGAAGAGTTTTAAAGCTCGATAGCCACACAAAAATTCTATTCTGAATTTTTCTTTCAATTTTTCCCAGTCCTTAATAACTATAAGTCCTGCTTCTCCTGTTGCATTACAGTGAGTCCCGCCACAGGCAGAAGAATCAAAATCATGTATATTAATTATCCTTAACAATCCTGTTCTCTTTGATTCTTTACGAAGGACTGTATCAGGATCCTCTTTATCCATATATTTTATGTAAACAGATCTGTTTTCAAATACCATCTTATTTGCATATACTTCACCTGCAAAAATTTCCTCTTCCGACAGATTGGGAATGTTTAAATCTATAGTTGAAATATCTTTACCAAGGTGAAACCCTGCTGTTTCAAGATTATAAAGTTTGAAAAAACACTGTGAAAGAATATGCTGTCCCGTATGCTGTTGCATATGATCAAAACGTCTCTGCCAGTCAATGATGCAGTTTACATTCATACCTGTTTTAAAAATATGGCCTTCAGAGGAAGGGATTACATGAACAATTTCTCCGTCTTCTCTTTCAAAAACATCAATCACAGGGATGCCTTCTACAGTTCCATAATCACAGGGCTGCCCTCCAGACGAAGGATAAAAACCTGTTCTATCAAAAATTAAATATAAATTATCTTTATCGGGATATAAATCAGTGATATTCCCTTTAAAGGTGGATATGTATGAATCATTATAATAAAGTCGTTTCTCTGACATCAGACCTCACAAATTTTCTATTATTCAACATCTTATTCGACATATTATCTTTTTTTCCCTCTTGACTGTACAGTTAATTTATATTTTATGCCAGGCTCAGCAGTGATGATAGCTATAATTATCCCACTGGTTTGTCAAATTATAACCGACAAATCTCTGCGTGGTGCTCTTACGCAAAAAAAAATATGACACACTCCTGTCCCCGGCCGGGCTCTGGAGGAAAAATATGCCGTATTAAAAGAGAGCTGTAAATTATATAGACGTAAAATATTAACAGTATGCAAAACCAGTTTGCCACGCAACAGGATCATATCTTTTCCGGAAGAGTCCGGCCGGGGACAGGTTTTAGAAATGGGTAAGAACTTATCTGGAGCGGTACCAAGAGCCTCACCCGCCGGAAGGTATTTTATGACTTTAGATAAAAAAACGCCTCAGAGGCGCCTTTTTCTTAAACAGAATTACTGTTCTTTTTTCTTTATTTTCTCAGAGATCACTATAAACTCTGCTACTTTAACAGTATGGATCTGACCGGTAGTAACAAAATAATCTCTTTTTTCAAACTCCTCTTTTAAAGCCAGTTGATTCTTATAATCCACAGAATGTTCTTTACTGGAACCTAAATTCATATCCTGTTCTTTTTCACAGCCACTGCTCATTTTATCAACCTTCTTTCTTAAAAAAACTGTTCTGTTATCTTCTTTCTTGCCTGATCTGCAAAAACCTTTATTTATAAAAAAACTGTGGAGGCGGCCATCCGGTCGCCTCCATTCTATTTAGTTTGCTCTGAACTCTGCATCCACTACATTATCGCCGCCCGGAGGTGCAACGCCTCCCGGAGGTGGGCCGTATCCTGCGCCAGGAGGGGGCCCATAAGCTCCTCCCTGACCTGCTTCACCTGCTGAATAAAGACTTTCCGCCATTTTATAGGAAGCCTGTTTCAAATCTTCTTCAGCTTTTTTTATCATGTCTATATTATCACTCTTTATGGCTTCTTTAAGTGCTTCTATAGCACGTTCAATATTCTGCTTATCCTTAGAAGAAATCCTGTCTCCGTAATCTTTAATCTGCTTTTCCATCTGATACAGGAGCGAATCAGCTCTGTGCTTTGTCTCAATCTCTTCTTTCTTTTTCCTGTCTTCTTCTGCATGAGCTTCGGACTCTCTGACCATTTTATCCACATCTGATTTCGAGAGATTCGTACTGGCCGTTATGGTGATATGCTGTTCTCTGCCTGTAGCCATATCTTTTGCAGATACATTTACTATACCGTTTGAGTCAATATCAAAGGTAACTTCAATCTTCGGCAATCCCCTGGGGGCAGGAGGAATTCCGTCAAGACGGAACATACCAAGAGTTTTATTATCCCTGGCCATAGGCCTTTCTCCCTGCAGAACATGAACATCAACAGACGTCTGCCCGTCTGCAGCAGTACTGAATATTTCACTTTTCTTCGTTGGAATAGATGTATTTCTCGGTATAAGCACCGTAGAAACACCTCCCAGCGTCTCTACTCCGAGAGACAGAGGGGTAACATCAACAAGTACTACATCTTTCACTTCTCCGCCCAGTACTCCTGCCTGAATAGCTGCTCCCACTGCCACTACTTCATCAGGATTTACTCCTTTATGAGGTTCTTTTCCGGTAAGTTTCTTTACCAGACTTTCAATACATGGCATACGGGTAGAGCCCCCTACAAGGACAACTTCATTGATATCTTTTTCCGTTATACCTGCATCTGACAGAGCCTGACGGTATGGTATAATTGTTCTTTCCGTTAAATCTGCCGTAATTTCCTCAAACTTCGCTCTCGTCACCTTCATTTCCAGATGTTTCGGCCCGTTCTGATCTGCTGTTATAAAAGGAAGACTTATTGTAGTTTCAAACATAGAAGAAAGCTCGCATTTTGCCTTTTCCGCTCCTTCAGTAAGCCTCTGCATGGCCTGTCTGTCTTTCGTCAGATCAATTCCCTGTTCTTTTTTAAATTCTTCACATATATACTTTACAAGGCGCTCATCATAATCATCTCCTCCGAGATGAGTATCTCCGCTTGTTGATTTTACTTCAAACAGTCCATCTCCCACATCCAGAATAGATACATCAAAAGTTCCTCCTCCGAGATCCCATACAAGTATGGTCTCAGAACCTTTGTTGTCCAGACCATAGGCAAGAGATGCAGCAGTAGGTTCATTGATAATCCTGAGCACCTCAAGGCCTGCAATCTTACCTGCATCCTTTGTGGCCTGACGCTGTGAGTCATCAAAATATGCAGGTACTGTTATCACTGCTTTTGTAACCTTTTCACCGAGATAGGCTCCTGCATCATCGGCCAGTTTCCTCAGAATCATAGCCGAAATTTCCTGCGGTGTATATTCTTTCCCCTTAATATTTACCTTTTCACTGGTTCCCATTTTTCTTTTTATAGAAGACACTGTATTTTCAGGGTTTAACACAGACTGTCGCTTTGCAAGCTGACCTACCAGCCTTTCTCCGGACTTAGAAAAACCTGCGACAGAAGGAGTCAGACGACTTCCTTCGGCATTCTGTATAACAACAGGCTTTCCTCCTTCCATAACTGCCACTACAGAATTTGTAGTACCAAGATCTATACCTACTATTTTAGACATATATTAACACCTCCATAATTTCTGTTATTTATTATCTCTATTGCTATTATAAAAGTTTAGTCTGTTATTGTCAAGTATTTTATAAAAAAAATATAAATTAAAATATCTTAATAATTATCAATTTCTAATATAAACCCTGGGATTATCCCTGCGGATACAGGCCATTTCAGCAAAAAGCTCCTTTTCTCTCTCAGTAAGACCCTGTGGCATTACAATCTTTACCTCGACAATCATATTACCGGGCAAACCTTCTTTAAGATTTGGCATTCCCATGCCACTCAGCCTGAATTTTCTGCCATTCTGAGTTTCCGGCGGTATTTTCATCTGTAAATCTTTACCGTTAAGACTGGGCACCTTAATTTCCGCGCCGAGTGCCGCTTCCGTAACAGTTACAGGAAGGACACAGTAAAGGTCATTTTCTTTAAGTTCAAAGAAATCGTGAGGCATAAGCTTTACCTTTAAATACATGTCACCTCTCGTGCCATCTCTTCCGATTTCACCTTCTCCCCTTAATCTTATTCTTGAACCGTTTCTTACGCCTGGCGGGATTTTAGTTTCTATCTGCCTGCTAGTGGAAATCATTCCGCTTCCTCCGCAATTACGGCAGAGATTATTGTTTGTTCTTCCCGTCCCATAACAGGAAGAACATTTTTCCTGTCTTTGCACCTGGAATGACTTCTCCGTCCCATTATAAGCTTCTCTCATTGTTATCTCTATCTGATATTCTAAGTCTCTCCTTGCGCCGGTACCGGTATCGTTAAAAAAGTCGCCTCCAAAATTATCTGTTCCGTTACGAAAGAAGGTATTAAAGAAATCGCTGAAATCACCGAAGCCACTGAATGATGTGGCACCGCTTTTCCCGGATGAGGTTCTGAAATTTCTGAAGAAATCAGACACTCCTTCTCCGCTGTATCTGCCCTTATTAAAATTACCATTTTTCCAGTTTTGTCCAAGGAGATCGTATTTTTCCCTTTTCGCCGGATCTGACAGCACCTCATACGCTTCATTGAGCTCTTTAAATCTCTCCTCTGCTTTCGGATCACCCGGGTTTATATCAGGATGAAGCTGCCTTGCAAGTTTTCTATAGGCTTTTTTTATATCTTTATCTGTTGCATTCCTGTCTGTACCAAGAATTTTATAATAATCCTTAAAATCCATATCACTCACCTGCCCTGTCAGAATATATTTTATACCTGTATATATTATAAAAGTTTAGTCTATTATTGTCAAGTATAAGGGCATTAAAAATAACGTTTGATTTTAAATATAAGCGATAAGGGGTTGTCAGAAAATAACCAGA
>JBEHWP010000051.1:0-15463 GCA_040217665.1 Vulcanimicrobiota bacterium | reverse complement strand
TCATCAAAGTTAGTATTTACAATAATTCCGTCAGCAGTAAACTGATACCTTACTAATTCCAGAACCTGAAAAATCATATCATTTACAGAACACATAGCCTTTTCGGGCGCCTGTTCTTTGGAAAAACTCAGAAGGTTATGTATGATTTTTCTGCATCTTTCTGCCTGTTTATGAATCTTTTCAAGTTTGGTACGTATTTTATCAATTTCCTGACTTGAAAGTAATAATTCCGTATAACCTATTATACCTGTAAGAGGATTATTCAATTCATGAGCTATACCTGCTATCATTTCTCCCAGGGCCGACAGTTTTGCCATTTGCACCATCTGGGCCTGAGTTTCTTTCAATTCTGTATAAGCCATAGTAAGCCGGATGTTGCTGGCTTTCAATTCATCATGAAGTATTTTTATACGCATCTGGGAGCCGACTCTTGCAAGCAGTTCATGAGCATTAAAGGGTTTTGTCAGATAATCAGATGCCCCTGCCTTAAGTCCGGAAACCTTGCTCGGTGTATCATTTACTGCAGTAACTATAATGACAGGTATATCTTTTGTCACAGAATCTGCTTTCAGTCTGACACATGTTTCAAAACCGTCCATACCGGGCATCATAACATCGAGTATAATAAGATCAGGCTTATGTTCGGTAGCTTTAGCCACACCTTCTTCACCTGTAAATGCAGTAATTACATTATACTGTTCTTCTCTGAGTATAGTAGAAATAAGTAATACTATAGCGCTGGAGTCATCAATTACAAGTACTGTACCTTTTTTTTGTTCTTCCATTAATAATATCCTCTTTGTTATAATTGTAACGCGTCACGGGTCACGCGTCACGGGATGCAATATGTTCTTTACATAATTTTACCCCGAATATTTATAATTACTCCTATATTTTATCATATTTATATAATAAATTATACTGACCAGAAGAATTATTATCAATATAAAAAGGAACTAAGTACTGTAAGAAAAATAACTCCGGCAAATTATTAGAACGATTGTATCCTCGCGTCACGCATTACGCATTACGCATCACGATATAAACTTTAACTATGATGTAGTTATTTCCTGACTGATCCTAAGTAATGGCAGAGGTAAATTCGGCATCAGTTTTAAACAGGTTCCGGGCTCCAGGTTTAATCTTCTTAACCCAAAACCCGGCAACACCCAGGCACTTCAAATCAGTAATCAATCAGGGGCCTATTTACCGTTATCAGCATTAAGAACTATAAGTGATTTCAGACACATCTGTTTCACCGGTGATGCATGGTTTCCTTCAGTTTTTCCATTACCTTATATTGAACTGCATCCAGATTTCCTCTTATTATGCAGCTACATGCCTGTCTGTGACCTCCTCCGCCAAAAAACCTTGCAACTGGACTGACATCAATACCATTATTGGATCTGAAACTTGCCCGCACATGTCCTTCAGGCATTTCCGTAAAGAGAATAAAAATCTCAAAACCCTTCAATGTTCTGAGTTCATCAAAGAGTCTGTCACTTTCCAGTTCAAGGGAGTGGAGAGAAAAATCTTCCTGCAATTTTTCCGTTACTGTATAGGAAGCTATTTTACAGGCATGCTCAACAAGGAGTGTCTTATTTATTTCTGAATAAAGTCTGAGTGAACCGGGACTTTCCTGTGCCATTATTCTGGTACATATAATTTCCGGAGAAATCCCTTTTTCAAGGAGTTTTGCAGCTATTCTGTGAGTCTCAGGAGTAGTATTGGAATATCTGAATCTACCGGTATCTGTAACGATAGCAGTATATATACTTTCCGCAAGAGGCTCATCTATTTCCATATCCAGATATGAGAGAAGAGAAAAAATAATTTCTCCTGTAGAAGAAGCACAGTGATTTATATAATTAAGAGTACCTATTCCGGCAGAATCTCTGTGATGATCCATATTAATAATAACAGGAGATTTTCTGGCAATAGAAGCCACATCTTCTATCCTGCTCCATTTTCCGCAATCAAGAACGATAGATACATTATATATTTCTTCTTTACCCCATGATGACCTTATCTTATCAAATAAAGGGAGGAAATCGAATCTTCTCTTCGGGCAATCGGGGTTTATGATTTCAAATTTCTTACCGAGTTTTTCAAGTATAAGGCCCATAGCTATCTCGCTTCCGATGCAATCACCGTCCGGCCTTACATGAGACGTAATAAGAAAATTATCTTCTTTTTTTATTACTCCCGCTATTTCTTTAAGGGTTTCCATGAAATTATTTACCTGTCTATGTATAAATTTTCAATATTATAACACCGATGAGTTAATTTATCAATTTCTTTTTCATAACGTTTTTTACGACACATAGATTCAATTTTACTGAAAAGTGCAGTTGATTTCATAAATCTATTAATTTATATGAAAATGATGAAGTTTTATGCTCTACTGTCTATTCATTTTCATATTTGGTTGTGACCGATACGGTCATGCCTGTTAGTAAAAAGTGAAAAGCCAATAAAATCCCTTTTTTTCACTTTTCACCTTTCACTTTTTACTCTAATTATTTTCGTCAGGTTGAAAGAAAACTGATAATATGTTATAATTCTGACTGTATATAAAATCCGTAATTAATTATCCGCCTTTAGCTCAGTTGGATAGAGCGTCGGATTCCGGATCCGCAGGTCGGAGGTTCGAGTCCTCTAAGGCGGGCTATGGTAGTGAGTGGTGAGTGGTGAGTTAAAACCATTCACTATTCACGACTCACTATTCACTGTAAAAGGAGGTTATTTAAATGGTGAGAAAATCTGTTGTATCGGGAAGATTTTATCCGGAAGATAAAGGACAATGTCTTGCAGAACTTAAAGAATGTCTGCAAAAAGAACATCTCACAGAGAAAATAGAGAGTAAAATATTTGGCGGTATAGTCCCTCATGCAGGATGGGTTTATTCGGGAAGTACTGCAGGTCTGGTATTTCAGGCAATAAAACAACAGACATCATCTCCCCTGTTTCTTATATTCGGTGCCGTTCATGTCTATGGTGTTTCAGGACCTTCTATCTGGAGAGAAGGGCCGTGGGAAACTCCCCTCGGTAATATAGAAGTAAATCAATCCCTTGCAGAAGATATAATTAAAGAAGGTAAAGGATTAATTATTGAAAATCCGGCACCTCATAAAAAAGAACATTCCATTGAAGTACAGTTGCCTTTCATAAAATATCTATTCCCGGAATCTCAGATAGTACCGATTATGGTACCGCCCGATAAACGTGCTTTACAGACAGGAGAAATAGCAGGCCACGTCCTGAGCCATTACAATAAAGAAGTCGTCATTATAGGTTCTACGGATCTGACCCATTACGGTATGCATTACGGCCAGCTTGAAAAAGGAATCGGAAATGAAGCACTTGACTGGGTTAGAAATGTAAACGATAAAAAGATTGTTGATCTTATGATTGCCATGAAATCAGAAGAAATAGTTCCTGAAACAGACAAATCTGGCAATGCATGCGGTGCAGGTGCTATTACGGCAACAATGAGTACAGTGAAAATTCTCGGTGCAAAAGAAGGGAAACTTCTTAAATATACTACCAGCCATGACGAAATACCTTCTATGGTAGAAGCAACCAGTTTTGTCGGCTACGGAGGAGTAGTTTTTTGTTGAGAGTTGAGAGTTGAGAGTTGATGGTTTATAGCATGGAGTTTAATGGTTAATATTAAACCCTCAACCCTTAATTGGCCTTCTTTTTTGCAGCTTCCTGACAGAGGAGTATTATAAGCAGTTCCATTACATGTTCAGGATCCTGACGGCCAGTCTTAATACTTATATCAGCTTCAAGAAGCCATCTGTGAGCTTTTCTCAGACCACTAAGGGAAAAATATTTGATAGCCATTGCTTTCTGGACTCTATAAGGATGTTCTCCCATTTTTTGTAAGATAGATGTTATTCCTGCAGGGCTTATTCTTTTTTCTTTTAACTCCCTTACCTGTTTTATGAGATTAAAATGATTATTTAACAGGGCAAGTAATTTAAGAGGCTCTTCCTGTTGCTTCATCAGTTCTGAAAATATACTGAGAGCCCTCATGGTCTGTCCCATTCCGACTGCATCAGTCAGATCAAATACACCTGACTGAGCTTCCTGATGGCAGCACATGTCTATAGCCTCTTTATTTATTCTGAAATTGGGTTCTACAAAACATGAAAGTTTTTCGAGTTCTTTTGTTATATGCCTGAGGTCTGTACCTGTCCTTTTAAGTAAATAGGCACTGTCTTCCTGTCCTATTGTCTTACCGGTAAGCATAGCTGTTTTCTGTAGAACCCATTTAACCATATCGGCTGATTTTAAAGTACAGTTTATAACAGTTCTGGATTTCAGGCTTTTTTCCAGTTTAGCTCCAAGTAAAGAAGAAACACCTGCTTTTGCTTTACCTGTTGCCATAAGCACAAGAAGAGAAGCGGGAGCAATAGTCAAAACATAACCTGCCAGAGTATTTTTCTGGTTCATATCCAGTTTTTCTATATTCCTTACTGCTACGACTTTTTTCCCTCCTCCGAAAGGGAATGCTTCCAGATGCTCTATTATATCACTTACAGTGAGAGCTTTTTCACCTTCTTCCTTTTCACCTTTAAGAGAATCAGCTTTTAACAGAATATAATCAAAATCCCTGAAAGAATTCTCAACAGTTTCATCTACTATAAGCTCCAGTAGTTCGTCCATGAGAATGTCCTGATCTCCGTAAAGTAAAACAACATTACTTTTAGAAATATTTTTCAGTCCATCCTCTGATACCGCTTTAAAGTAATCCATAATGTTAGAGTTTAGAGTTTAGAGTTTAGAGTTTACAAGTTGAGACATGGTATCAAAACAAATAAACCGGTGTCCATCCTGTGAGCCTGTTCCCTGATAAACTCTAAACACTCAACATTCAACCCTCAACAATCCTTTTAATATTTTCTTCGAAAGGAGGTTTTATTATACCTCTTTCCGTTATTATTCCCGTAAGATATCTTCCGGGGGTCATATCAAAAGAGGGGTTCCTGACATTTACTCCATGAGGTGCTATCTGCATATCAAAAATATGAGTAACTTCACGGGAATTTCTTTCTTCAATGGGAATCTCAAGACCTGACTTAAGATTTATATCAAAGGTAGAAATAGGAGCAGCAGAATAAAATGGTATATTATTTTCTTTTGCAAGTACTGCAAGAGAATAGGTACCTATTTTATTAACGACATCACCATTTGCTGCAATTCTGTCAGCTCCGAGTATGACAAGGTCAACCATACGACGGCTCATGAAGTAGCCTGCCATGTTATCAGTTATAAGGCTCATATTTATACCTTCTTCCATAAGTTCCCATGCAGTAAGCCTTGCCCCCTGAAGATAAGGTCTGGTTTCATCTACAAAGACATGTATATCTTTACCCTGCTCATGAGCGGCTCTTATCACGCCAAGGGCTGTTCCGTAATCTGCCGTCGCAAGCGCTCCTGCATTACAATGTGTCAATATACTGGCTTTAGGAGGTATTACTTCTGCACCTGCCCTTCCTATCTCTTTGCATATGGAAACATCTTCCTGTTCAATATATTTTGCTTCTTCTATCAATATCTTTTTTACTTCTTCAATAGAAGAAGATGGAATAGAATTATTTGCAACTTTAAGCATTCTCTCAATAGCCCAGAAAAGATTTACTGCAGTCGGACGGCTTTCCCTTAAAACATCAGCACCTCTAAAGAGCGCCTGCATAAGCTCTTCCATAGTGGATGCTTCAGAATTCTGTGCGCAGAGCGCCATACCGTAGGCTGCTGCAACCCCTATGGCAGGTGCCCCTCTTATATGCATTTTTTTTATTGAATCTGATACCTCTTCATAAGTTTTACATATAACCCACTCTTTTATAAGAGGAAGTTTTGTCTGATCTATCATTTTAACAATTCCATCTATAAATTCTATTGTTCTTACCATGTAATGTTTCCTCTCCTTATTAATCGTGACGCGTAACGCGTAATGCGTAACAGGTAAATTTCACCTTTCACTATTCACTATTTAAAATTTCTTCAAAAAAATCTTTAAATTTATTATTTTTAATTTCTTCAAACTCATATTTCAACAGAGCCATTTCAACAATATCTACATATTGCCCCATGTAAAGAAAGGCTTCTCTCTTTATGCCTTCCTTTTTAAATCCGCATTTTTCATAAAGATTTATTGCATGTTTATTATAACTTATAACAGAAAGATAGGCCCTGTGAAAATCCAGGTGTTCAAATATAAAATGCAATACTGTAAGAGTCGCATCAAGCCCCAGGCCTCTTCCGCGAAAGTCCTTTTTTCCTATAAGGATACCTATTTCCAGGTTTCTATTTATCCAGTCAATGAAATTTAATTCTATATTACCTATATATTCTCCCTCTTTTGTTCTTATAGCAAAAAATTTATTACCCGGGTTTTTTATGGCCTGTTGATACCAGTTTTCAAGTTCATTCATCGATTTAGGTAAAACAGGCATTCCTGTTAAATGTATTAATTCTCTGTCATTTGACCATTTAAGGTATTCAAGAAGGTCATATCTTTCCAGAGCCCAGAGATCAATTTCTTTACCTTTAATCAATTTATTCAGGTGGTGTGTGACGGGTGATGGGTGACGGGTGACAGGTGACGGGTGATATTATTATCACTCTTCACCATTCACTCTCCACCATTCACTCTTCACTCTTCACTTCTCACCTCTTAACATATAAAATAGTGACGACCAGACATATTACTGACCTGAGAAAGCTCCCTCATGTCAAGCATTACACATCACGAGAGCAAATATGCTTACGAAAATTGCCATCAATCGTAATTTCTATTCAAGAACTATTCAATCATATTGTTAAATATCCTTCTAAAAAATATGACTGGAGAAAGTTATATTTTGACTGAGATGAGAATAAATATTTATTAATACGTCACATGTTACCCGTTACGTGTCGCGGTCCATATAATTTTTGAAACTATTATGTAACAGAAGGAATAAAGAGATAAATAACGAATAAAAGTACTTACTTTAATACTTTAACGTTGCTTAATTTTTATATTTATTTTAGAAAGGTTAGGATGTACTATGGCTATATCTACAGGTTCTCTACTGGGGCAATCAATCAAGAAATTTCAAACTATTATATCTGTTGATGAAACCAATCTTGAAGCACATTATGGTCTGGCTCTTGCTTATGATACTGATAATAATGTAAGTTCTGCTATAAAAGAATATAAAAGGTGTATTGAAATTCAACCGAATTTTGCACCTGCTCACTTTAATCTCGGGTTGTGCTATGCAACTCTTGATGAACTTGAACTTGCTAAAAACGAATGGCAGATAGCAATAGATCTGGATCCAATACTTCCTGAAAGGCTATACGAACCGGAAGTCGCTCAATTTTATAAAGAAAGAACAGAAAAAGCCATAAAGAATTTTAAGCAGCCCGTAAGTTCTGATCATGATGACAGTTATGCTCATTACAATCTTGGTTTTGCGCAGTTCTGCTTTGGAGATTTCAGAAAAGCCCTGGAGAGATATAAAAGAGCCATAGAATTAAATCATAAACTATGGGAAGCTTTCAGCGGCGGAGGTATGGCTTATCTGCGTCTCGGCGATTATAACGAAGCAGCCAAACATTTTAAAAAAGCTCTGGAATTAAATCCTGCCTATGGAGAAGCTCATTATAATCTCGGTATTGTATATGAAAAACAGAACAGATTGCCTCTTGCCGTAAAAGAATATGAAAAATCTCTAGCCATACAGCCTGATAATGCAAAGGTTAATTTCAGCCTTGCCCTTATTTATGAAAAACAGCATAAATTAAACCTTGCCATAAGAGAATTACAGAGAGCCATAGATTTAGATCCGAATAACCCGAAACCACGTTTTTATCTTGCCCAGGTATGTGAGAAAAAATTCCAGCTTGATTTTGCAGTTCAGATGTATCAGGAAGCAATAGAATTAGATCCTCAGTATACGGAAGCATATTTCAATATTGGAATGGTCTATACGAAACTCGGTCAGCATAATATGGCAATAGAAAATTTAAGAAAAGCCATTGAAATTGACCCGAATGACGCCTATGCCCATTACCATCTGGCCATGGCATACAACACCCAGGACGAATATGCACAGGCGATAGAACATTTTAAAGTTACTATAGATTTAAATCCTCAGGATGCTTATGCTCATTTCAACATTGGACTTGCCTATAATAAAGAAGGATTATATGAACAGGCAATAAGCAGTTTTCATAAAGCTATAGATCTTAAACCTAATGATTCCCTTACTCATTATCATCTCGGTATAGCATGGAGCAATATGGAAGAATACGATTCTGCCATACAGGAATTTACAAGAGCTATAAATCTGAATCCGAATGACCAGAATTCTTATTTTCAACTTGGTATTACCTACACCCATCTTGCAAAATTCGAACAGGCTATAGATTGTTTCCTGAAGGTTACAGAACTTAACCCCAATCACGTAGATGCCCATTTCCAGCTAGGTGTATGTTATGACCTTCAGTCTGAAGATGATTATGCCTTTGAATATTATCTGAAAACTACCAATCTGGATCCGAAACATGCGAGAGCCAACTACCAGCTGGCTAAATTCTATGCAGTAAACCGTAATAATCCTGAAAAAGCCCTTGAATACTTCCAGAAAGCCATAGAACTTGCACCTGAATTCGATCAGGCATACTGTGATCTCGGTAAAGTATATGCAGATATGGGAAGAAATGATGATGCTATAGAACAGTACAATAAAGCAATAGAAATCAATGAAGAAAATGAAAATGCCTATAAAAATTTAGGTCTTGCCTATATAAATATGCAGAAGTTTGACAGAGCCATAAAGGTTTTCCAGAGGGTTCTGGAGAAAAATCCTCATGATCCATTATGTCATCTCAACCTTGGAGCTGCCTACGAAAAACAGAATCAAATAACCTCTGCAATTCAACATTACCAGGAAAGCCTTGTGTTAAATCCGAATCAATTTATGCCACATTATAGACTGGGAGAAGCACACTCCAAAATAGGAGAATATGAGAAAGCAGTTGTGAGCTATAGAAAAGCTCTTGATTTTGAGCCGGATTTTGTAGATGCCAGAGTTTCCCTGGGAAATACCTATATGTCTCAGGGGAAAACAGATATGGCCATTGATGAATATAAAAATGCGCTGGAACAGTCTCCCAATATGATAGAAGCACATTGCAAACTCGGAGAAGCTTATCTTAAAAAGAATGAACTTGATAGAGCTCTTGCAGAATTCAAGCTCGTAATAGCTTCAGAACTCACCCATAAAGAAGCAAACTTACATATAGGCCTTGTTTACAGCAAACAGGGCAAATACGATCTTGCCATATCTCAAATTGAAAAGGTTATACACATACATCCTGAAGACAGCCTTGCCTATTATCATTTAGGACTTGTTTACGATTCTTCCGGTATGAAAGACCAGGCTAAAGATAATCTGGAAAAAGCTTTAACTCTGGTCAGGAATGATTATAGATTGGAAGATAACATTAAAAAAGAAATTGGAAGACTCGGTGGCAAAATAGTAGAACCCGTAAAGGAAACCAGAAGAATAGAAGAAGTCACAGAAGAACCTGTCAGAGAAATTGAAGAAGAAGAAACGG
This sequence comes from Vulcanimicrobiota bacterium, assembly GCA_040217665.1. Classification (GTDB taxonomy): domain Bacteria; phylum Vulcanimicrobiota; class SpSt-956; order SpSt-956; family JAKJGF01; genus CALARM01. The sequence goes on along the minus strand of JBEHWP010000051.1, from coordinate 5,839 downwards.
GAGAAGAAGGGACTGAAGAAGAAGAGGAAGAAAAAGAAATAGACGTAGATGAAATCTTAAGGCTTGCCGGAGGTAATGAGGAAGAGGAAAAAATAGTAGAAGAACCTCCACAGGAGGAAGAAGAAAAAGTAGTAGAAGAAAAAGACAGTATGGACGTAGATGAAATCTTAAGACTTGCCGAAGACAGTATGAAAAAGAAAATAGAAATAGAGGAAGACGAAGATGGGGAAAAACCTCCGGAAGAAGAGGAGGAAGAAGAACTGATACAACTGCCTGTAGAAGAAGAAGAGCTTCCTGAAGAAGAAGAGAAAGAAGAATTTGAAGAAGTAGATATAGATGAACCAGGTGAAGAAGCACCATCTGAAGAAGACATAGTATCTGTAAAAAAAGCGGGAAAATCTTTATACGAAGAAGATAAAGTAGAGATTTATGAAATTACGCCTGCCGATGTTCAGGTACATTTTGATCTTGGTCTGGCCTATGCACAACTCGGTAAACATGAAGATGCCATAGAAGAATTTAAAAGGGTTATAAATAAATATCCAGGACATATAGAGTCAAGGAAACAAATCGGAAGTCTTTATGAAAAAATTGGTAAAACCGATGAGGCAATAGAGCAGTATTCCAGACTTGCAGGTTTAAAACCGGAAGATCTAGATATACGTATAGGGATGGCTTCCATATACTCTAAAGCAGGCCAGGATGATAAATCCAGAAGAGAATATGAAAAAATTCTGGATATAGATGCCTGTAATATATCGGCTCTGGAAGCACTTTCATCTGTTCACTATGAAAACCAGAATTACGAACAGGCAGCAGAACTGTATCAGAGACTTCTGGATCTTATAGAACCCAGACCTGATATGCTTACCAGACTTGGGATTTCTCTTATAAAACTTGATAGATTTGACGAAGCAATACCTCATCTTCAAACTGCTATTAATTTAAATGAAAACAACCTTGATGCCAGGTATAATCTGGCTTTATGCCTTTATAATATAAAGGAATACAATGCAGCTGTAGAAGAATTTCAACATATAATTAAAAAGGATAGAACCTATGGCCCTGCCTATTTTGAGCTTGGCAGAGTCTTTATGAAGGCAGGGAGAGTAGATCTTGCAATAAGCCAGTATCAAAAGGCCATAGAATTATCACCTGACAACGGCAAAGCCCATCTTAATCTGGGTATAGCTTATGGAAAGATGGGAAAAATAAATGAATCTATAGTCTGTTATAGAAAAGCACTGGAACTTGACTCAAATGACAGTCAAATACATTATAATCTGGGACTTGCCTATGCACAGCTGGGGAAGATTGATAACGCTATAGTAGAATATAAAAAAGCTATAAGAATTAATCCGAATGATTCACACAGTTATTGCAATCTCGGGCTGGCTTATGCCCAGAAAAATGCCATAGGGCCAGCTATTAAAGCGTATAAAAAATCTATTGATCTGGACTCAACCTATTATTTATCTTACGGGAATCTGGGTATTGCCTATTCCAAAATGGATAAATACGAAGAAGCAATCAGTCAATATCAGAAAGCTATAAAACTTAATCCTGCCTATGCACAGGGTTATTACAATCTCGGCCTTGCCTATGCAAAGGTCGGTGAACTGGATAAAGCCATAGAAAGTTATCAGAAAGCTGCGACCCATAATCCGAAACATTCTGCAGCAAGATATAATCTTGGTATAGCTTATATGAGACAGGAGAGATACGATCTTGCAATAAAAGAATATCAGCAGGCAATAAAATTAAATCCAAAATTTGCTCCTGCCTATAGAAATATAGGTATGGCTTATTCACAGATGGAACAGTTTGATGCAGCAATAAAATCTTTTAAAAAAGCACTGTCTTTTAATCCGAATGATGCAAAAAGCCACTACCATATTGCACTGGCATTATTCTATAAAGATAATTTTGCAGAGGCAATAGAAGAGTATAAAGCTGCAATAGAAATTACTCCTGATGATGTAGAAATAAGAAGAAACCTGGGTATCGCCTATACGAAAACAAAACAGTATGAAGAAGCACTGTTAGAATTCCATAAAGCTGTAGAACTGGATGACAGGGATCATCTTGCCCATTACTATATGGCAAGTTGCCTTGATGAAACAGGAGAACCTGACAGGGCAATAGAAGAATATCAGAAGGTTTTATCACTTACGCCAAATGATGCGCAGGCTTATTATAATCTTGCCCTTGTTTATGATAAAAAAGGCCATACAAATAAAGCAAATGAAAGTCTTCTGAAAGCCCGTGAAATAGTTGAACAGTTAAAAGACAGAGATGCTATAAATATGGTCAACAAGGAACTGGACAGAATATCTCAAAAACTCAAGATTGTTACTACAGACAAATCAGAAATGTACTACAATGCAGGCGTAGCTTCGACAAAATCCGGTAAATATGAAGAAGCAGCAGTACAGTTCGAAAAAGCTATAGACATAGATCCGAAGGATCCGAAAATTTACAACAATCTTGGCATTGTTTATGTAAAACTCGGTAAAATTGCAGAGGCAGAAGCACAGTATAAAAAGGCTCTTGACCTTGACAACTCCAACAGCCAGGCCTATTTTAATATGGGTCTTGCCTGTTCTTTCCAGGGTAAAACACAGGAAGCAATTACATCATTTGAAAAAGCTCTTGAACTGGGTCTGAAGGAAGCAAAGGTATATGACAATCTCGGTCAAATGTATATTAAAGCAGGACATGGAGATAAAGCCGTTAAAGCTTATAAACTGGCTATTCAATGTGATAATAAATTCTATCAATCCTATGCAAATCTTGGTTTCGCCTATGCAAAAGCAGGGAAAGATCAGGAAGCCATACAGGAATATAACAAATCCCTTGCAATTAAACCGGATTATGATCAGGCTCTTACCTACCTGGGCATAGCCAATGCCCGTACAGGTAAACATGAAGAAGCCATCAAAAATTACCAGCATGCCATAAAATCCAACAGTTCCAGCATTCAGGCCATTACAAATCTTGCCATACTTTATGATAAAACAGGCCAGACAGATAAATCTATAGTAGAATATTCCAGAGCATTAAAGTTAAAACCGAAAAATGCAGATCAGATACTTTATGGTCTTGCAAAAGCCTATGAAAAGAAGGGCGATAAGCAGAAAGCTCTGGGAGCATATCAAAAGGCCAATGAATTTGCAGTAAAGAGAAAAAATCAAAAGTATGTGGAAGCAACAAAAAAAGATATTCAGCGCCTGAAAAAAGGATAAACCGGATTAAAATCAGACGGTACAGAATGCATGATTTCAGAGAAATCAATCCGACACCGGCACAACTTGAACATTGTTAAATCTTTTTATTCTACCATCTTTAAGAGGTTCCACGGCAGTTTTTTTATCCTCTCCGTTATTCTATAAAATAAAGGAAGGTGTTTTATGCAAAAAACCGGTTATGTACAGCGTATTATTACTGTTTCTATTTTAATTCTTATTATGGCAGGTACCTGCTTTTTGATAATTAAATTCCTGGCAGGACAGGCTTTTGAAAAAGGGAAAATGGAATATAGAAGAGGAATAGGCGTTATGGCAGAATATTTCGGCAATTACGGGCGCCATGATATAACTACGGTTCAGGATTATTTTAAAAGCAGTATTGAAAAGTTTGACCAATATCTTAAGGTAAATAATAATAGCCAGGGATATTTTATGCTTGGCAATGCCTATTATATGCTTTATAAAACAGGTGTAATGTATAAAGAGAAAACAGGAGGGAATAAAAAAGCTCTTTCAGAAAGTGACATGGATAAAGCTATTGAATGCTTCAATAAAGCTATTTCCTGTAAGCAGAAATGTGCTGAAGCTCATTATTGCCTTGCCATGTGTTATGTGAATGATGATTTTATGAAATCTTATGAAGAACTTTCTAAAGCACAGGAGTATCTTTCAGATATTTCTGACAGTAAAAAAAGAGCTCTATGGGAAAAAAATATAAATAAGGCTATGGAAGGTTTTCCAGAAATAAAATGTTCTCCCGATGCAAATGGATCAAAAGTTAAATTTGTAAACATAAGCGACAGATACCATCCCTTTATTGCCGTTCTGACTTCCGGCAAAGCACTTCCTGACCTGAAAGATATGGACTGTTTATTTAATAAAGACGATACAATCGTAAAAGATATTCTACCCGGTAAAACTTATATAATTTGCATAGGCCTGGAAAATTATATCATATCAGGTATTATAACAGCCAGAGCCAATACCCTTTATACATTCAATATAAGACCTTTAAAAAACAACTTTTCCATATATGATCCTAAAACTATGGATGTAAAATAAATAGTGGCTCGTGAATGGTGATTGTGTTAAAAAAGTGCATCTACCTTCTACACCACTTTTCATTGATTATCTGCCATGACAGGTATAGTGAAATAAAAGTTACTTCCTTTACCGAGAACTGTTTCAAAATCTATAGTACCTTTATGTCCTGTGATTATATCATAACATACGGCAAGGCCAAGACCTGTTCCTTCTTCTTTTGTAGTAAAGAAGGGATCAAATATCTTACCCTGAATCTCAAGAGGAAGTCCCGGCCCTGTATCAATCACTTCAACTTTTATTCGGGCATCTTCTTTTATATGACTGCTTTTAACTGTTAAACTGCCATTTTCAGAAAGCATATCGAGTGAATTCTGCATAAGATTTATGATCACCTGTTCTATTTCCTGGGGGTTTATATAAACACAGGGTATTTCTTCTTCCAGGTCACAGGAAAATTCTATGTCCCTGTTTTTAATGTCTACCCTCATAAGTTCTACTGCTTTTTTTATCACCTCATTTATCTGATAACACTCTCTGGAAGAAGTTCTGTATTTTGCAAATATAAGCCATTTTTCAACAATACCATTAAGTCTGTCTATTTCATCAATAACCATATCAAGAGCTTCCTTTGAAGGAGGAGTTTTTTCCAGCCTTTTTTGCCATAACTGCACGTTTGCTCTTATTGAAGCAATAGGATTTCTTATCTCATGAGCCACTCCAGCTACAAGTTTTCCCAGAGCTGCAAGTTTATCTGTCTGTCTGAGTTTTCTCTCCAGTCGTTCCATATCGGAGAGATCTCTCAATATCATAACTGCTCCCTCTCTACCACTGGTTTCAAGACAGAAGCTGTTTATAGAGAGAGGTATTTCCTGACCGTTATTCAATCTATAAACAGATTTTAAAATATTTCTATTTTTACCTGCAAGGGCATCTTTTATGGTTTCTCTTAAGAGATCCTTTTCTTCCCTCACAATTTCTCTGTAATCTTTTTCGATAACATGTTCTCTGTTTATGTTCAATAAGATTTCTGCTGCTTTATTAAAAAATACTACTTTTGAGTCTTTATCGAGAGCTATAACTCCTTCTCCAGTACCTTCAAGTATCAATTCCGTATAACTTCTTACCTTGCTGAGAGTGGAAGCAAGTTCATTAATGGCATTGCTTATCTCGCCTATTTCTCCGCCTCTCTTTTCAAATCTGTATCCAAGATCAACCTTTAATTCCTGAAGGCCATCCTGTATATATTCGAAGCCTTTTCTTAACCTGTTACCTGTAGCAAGAGCAGCAAGAATACCTGCTATCATAACAATGAAAGCTATTTGAATATTTGCCATAAAAGGTTCGTAAAAATCACGAAATTCCATAATAGCCCATGTAGTGCCTATAAGATTTCCCTGTCTTACAAGAGGATGTATATAAAAGAGGAAAAATTTATTGCCCAGTTTTTCACTTATAAAAATATCCTCTTCTCCCATAGTTATTTTTTCAGAGAGTTTTTTTACGGCATCTGCCTTGAGATCTGTTTCAATTGATGTCCATGTTGCTTC
>JBEHWP010000050.1:0-15509 GCA_040217665.1 Vulcanimicrobiota bacterium | reverse complement strand
CCAGATCTTTCTGCCTTCTTTTATATCCAGACAGTAAATGTTCCGATCTCCGCTTCCGAAATAAACCCTGTCTTTTACTACAAGAGGATTGGAATATACTATGCCTTCCGTATCGAAATCCCATATTTTTTGACCGTTTTTTGCGCTTAAACAGTAAAGTTTTCTATCACTGCTGCCGAAATATACATAACCGCCTCTCACAGATGGACTTGAATAAATGTAACCTCCTGTTTCAAAATCCCATACTTTTTTCCCGTCTTTCGCATTTACACAGTAAAATTTTTTATCACAGCTTCCGAAATAAACAGAGCCATCCCATATAACCGGACTGGAGTATATATGCCATCCTGTTTTAAAATCCCACCGTTTCTCTCCGTCTCTTCCGTTTAAACAGTATAGTTTATTATCCCAGCTGCCGAAATACACCAGCTCATCTGATACACATGGACTCGATCTTACTGTTCCTTCTGTCTGAAATTCCCATATTATTCTTTTTGATTGTTTTTCTTGAGAAGGTTTCTTTTTAGTTATTTTCAGAAGGGAAAATTCCGGCTTGAAAGGTAAAGCTTCAAGCATTTCTCTGGCACAGGAAAATCTCTCAGAAGGGTTATCTTTAAGAGCTTTCATAACAATACGTTCCATAGAAATAGATATTTTAGATATAATTTTTCTCGGTGGTTCAAACCTGAAAGGTACCGGTTCCACTCCTGTAAGTAGATGGTGCATTGTTGCCCCCAGAGCATATATGTCAGACGATGGTTCTGCCATGTTTCTCATCTGTTCTTCCGGTATATAACCGCTTATTCTCTGTGTTTCTCTGCTACCCTGATAGATTATTTTTTCCAGTCCCATATGCATTAAAACAGCATTTTCATCTTTATTTATTATAATTTTACCCGGTTTCAGATCACAGTAAATTAAAGGAGGTTTCTGGTTGTGGAGATACTTCAGAACCTCGAGTATCTGTCCTGACCATACAATGATTTTCTCTTCAGGAAGTCCTGGTTTCCCCTCTGTTTCAAGCCTTTTTTTTAATATTTCCCCTTCTATAAAATCCATTACAATATAATATCTGCCTTTACTTATGAAGTAATCAGTAATTTTAGGCAATCCCGGATGAACAAGTCTGGCAAGATTTTTGACATTTTTATTGAACATTTCCGCTGCTTTTGCCTGTGTATCTGCTGTTCCGTACGGTGGAAGGAGTTCTTTTACAGCACAGAGAGCGTCCAGTTTGTTATCCACACATTTATAGACTCCGCCTCTCAGACCTGATTTGATAATACCGGTAATAACATAACGATTTTCAAGAACTGTTCCTGCAGGTAAAATTAAATTACCTGACAAAGAACCGGACAGTTTTGTTCCGCATCCGCTGCAGAATTTTGAAGTATCCCTGTTTCCCTTTGCGCAGTTATGACATGTTATTACCATAGATTAAACTCCTTCTTTATTATTTAATGCTAATAATAAATCACTCAGGATTTATTCAATGGGTAGGAGAAAAAATCCTTTTATTTTATACTCTACTTTGGCCATTTTATTTAGAACTTAAATCAAAGCCTTATTACCGCTCCAGATAAGTTCGTAAACATTTTATCTGTTGCGGTTCTTGGTACCGCTCCAGATAAGTTCATACCCATTTCTAAAACCTGTCCCTGACCGGACTCTTCCGGAAAAGATATGATCCTGTTGCGTGGCAAACTGGTTTTGCAGACTGTTAATATTTTGCGTCTATATAATTTATAACTCTCTTTTACTACGGCATATCTTTTCCTCCAGAGCCCGGCCAGGGACAGGAGCGTATTCCATATTTTTTTGGGTACCAATTTACCTGTTGCGGTTCTTAGGATCAGTAATGAAATAACTATAGTCCACCAGGTTAAATTTTTCCGGTTTTTTTATATAAATCAGGTGTTGGGTTATGGGTGATGGGTTTTGGGTTTTAATATTCTCCCAGCACCCGGCCCCCTTGACCTTTTAAAAACGGAAGGTTTTTTCTTGGCCCACTATACATCATAGTTACAGTTTATATAGTGACACGTGACACATGACGCGTGACGCGAGGATAATAACTTTTCTAATAATCTGAGGGAGTTGTTTCTTTTGCAATCCTTAACCTGAAAAATATGTATAAGTTCTGTAAATAACAGACATTTCTCAGAAGGATTGATATGAAAAAAAGAGAATTTAAGATTATAAATACTTATGAAACTGACTATTTCAAAAGGGAAAATTCTACACAGGAGAAATTTTGATTTATGTCTCAATTAAATAATCTGGAAATAGTGTCTTTCGAAATATTAAGGATTATATTCTTTTTAAGTTTTCTTTTTTATATTATTTCTATGGTTTCCAGAAAAAATAAAATAATTTCTTTTATATCTACAGGTTTTTTCGTTCTTGCCTTCCTGAGTCTGACTTTTAACCTGTCTGTAAGAACTTTGGCAGCAGGGAGAGCTCCCTTTTCCAATCTTTATGAATCTCTCCTGGCATTTGTCTGGGGACTTGTTCTTATATATCTGGTAATAGAGAAAATATATAAATTGAATATTTTCGGTGTATTTGCATCAGGTATAACTATGGTGGCAATACTTTATGCGTCTGTATTACCCAAAGAAATAGAACCTCTTATACCTGCTCTTAAGAGCCACTGGCTGATTTTTCATGTTTTATGTTTTGTATTTGCTTACGGTGCTTTTGCCATCTCCTTTGCCGGAGGTATATATTATCTGTTACTGGAACGCATAAAAAAAGACAGTGAAGAAAAAAAGAAGATCCTTATAACAGTTGAAGAAATCATATATAAGGTAATAGCTTTTGCCTTCCCCTGGATGACACTGGGGATAATTACGGGTGCCATATGGGCAAATAACGCCTGGGGAACTTACTGGAGCTGGGACCCCAAGGAAACATGGTCTCTTATTACATGGCTCGTATATGCAGCATTCCTTCATGCCAGATATAATTATAAATGGAAAGGTACTGTGACTGCCATACTTGCTATTGCCGGTTTTGCCGTTGTAATGTTTACCTATCTCGGAGTTAATTTTTTGCTGGCAGGGCTTCACAGCTATGCAAAGTGATACGTGATACGTGATGCGTAATGCGTGATGCGTAATACTATAATCGTGACACGTAACGCGTAACGGGTAACGGGTAAATTTCACTTTTCACTTTTTCACTCTTCACAGGGTGACCACAGGAGATCGCCCCTAATCTTCACTCTTCACCCTTCACAACCTTATATATATTTATGAAGTCCGCCGAATAAATAATTTACCCCAACGAAAGTTATAAGTAAACAGATAAACCCTATAATTATGAGAATATTTGTTCTTCTTCCTCTCCAGCCTCCCATATATCTTGCATGGAGATAAACTGCAAATAACAACCATGTTATAAGTGACCATGTTTCTTTTGGATCCCAGCTCCAGTATGAACCCCAGGCGTTTTGAGCCCATATGGAACCGCTTATAATGCCCATTGTAAGACATGTGAAGCCTGCCGTTACCATGGTGTAACATAATTCGTCCGCTGCCATAAGGGAAGGATAACGATTAAACCCTTTTATATTTTTATATTTAAGATTTTTTTCCTGGATAAAATATATAATGGCACTGAAAAATGCAATGGTAATGAACCCGTAACCGAGCAGACATAAAGGTACATGTATGAAAAGCCAGAAACTCTGAAGGGAAGGCATGAGAGGAACTATATCATTATCTGCTCCTATTGCACAGGCATTTATTATGCATGCCAGCGGCATAATAAAGAGACCAATGGCTCTATGAGCTGGTTTAAACTTTATAATAATCAAATATATAAACACTGTAATCCAGCTGAACAGTGAGAGTGTTTCAAATAATGTGGCAACCGGCGGATGACCTTCTCTTATAAAACGTATAATAAGAGAAACTGTCTGACAGGAAAATCCTGTGGAAATTTTCCAAAGAGGAAGTTTTCCGAAATTTTTTATGCCGAAATATATATCTATTATATAAAGAACTGTAGCTGCCAGGTATAGCAGCAGGCTTATTTCAAAAAGAACAAATTCTATTCTGTCCATTAATTTTCTCCACTGTTTTTCAGATCAAAAAGTTCTGTTATTAATTCATCTACAGGCAAAAAACTTTTCCCGTTGGACATGTTTTCTTTTAATTTTATTATGGGATTATGAAGGAGTTTATTTATTATTTTCTGTGTCGCATAATCTATTATTTGAATATCTTCGGCAGACAGATGAGAAAGTTTTCTGAGCGCAATGTTCAGTTCTTCTGTTCTTATGTCTTCTGCTTTTTTATTAAGGGCTTTTATGATAGGGGCAGACTGTCTGGAATTTGCCCAGGCCAGGAAATGCCCCTTTTCTTCTTCTATTATTTTCTTTACTTTCCCTGTTTCTTCTTTTCTCCCTTCAAGATTGTTTTCCACCACTTTCTGCAGATCATCTATATCATAGAGAAATACATTGGGCAGTTTATTTACGGAAGGCTCTATGTCTCTCGGCACTGCAATATCAATAAGGAAGAGAGGTTTTTCTTTTCTTGCTTTCAGGATTTTCCTGATTGTATCATAATGTATGACATAATGGGGAGCTCCTGTTGAACTTATGACTATATCGGCTTTTATGAGATATTCTTCCAGCCTGTCAAAATTTACGGCTTCACCGTTTATTTTTTTCCCCATTTCCAGTGCTTTTTCATAGTTTCTGTTCGCAATAATAACCTGTTTGAGCCCATGATGGGACAGCTGTTTTGCTGTTAGCTGTCCCATTTTACCTGCTCCGACTATTATGGCAGATTTATTTACCAGTTCTCCGAAGAGCATTTTTGCGAAAACTACTGCTACATAACTGATAGAAGAAGGGCCTGTACTTATTTTTGTTTCTGTTCTGGCTCTTTTCCCGCATGTTATGGCAAAACGGAACAACTGACAGAGATTGGGACCGTTACTTCTGATCTCTCTGGATATGTCGAAAGCTGTTTTTATCTGTCCCAGTATCTGCCCTTCTCCTATTATCATAGAGTCTATACCACATGCCACAGAGAAAAGATGGTCAACAGTCTCTTCTTCTTTCATAAAATAAAGATGATCTTTAAATTCGTCTATATTTAATTTTTTATATTCTGACAGATAATTAAGAATTTTTTCCTTTGCCTGCTCTTCTTCTTTTGAAACATAATAGAATTCCGTTCTGTTACAGGTTGAAAGAATGACATTTTCTTCTAAAAGGGTATCTTCTTTTAGACAGAGCAGAAATTCTTTTATTCTGTCAGGAGAAAAACTCAGTTTTTCCCTTGTTTCTACAGGACAGGTCTTATGATTGACCCCTGTTACCATGATCATTGTTATCCCACCGGCTGTGATTTAAGCGGTCGTGACGCGTAACGCGTAACGCATGACGGGGTTAATCCCTGCGCATCATGCATTACGCTTTACGCATTACGAGGCTATTATGTATGGATAGTGATGAAACTCACTATAAATCGACAGGGTACTGCCTTTACCTTTTATTATATCATAAAATATATTGAAATATAGTTAATTTCATAACAACAATCTATAATTGCAATTGTGTGTACGATTGAAAATTTTTTTCTCCATGCAGGATTATGTAAATAAAAACGAATTTATACTTCATGCCAGATACCGGTCCTCGCGTCACGCATTACGCGTCACGCGTTACGAGTTTACAACAGGAGTGATTACTTATGAAACCTAAAGTATATTTTATCGAAGTAAAAGACGGTGCAACACCGGCACAGCAGGCGGAGGTAATGAAAAAGCTCTATGATTTTGCCGGAGTTTCTGCCATTGTATCAGAACATGATTTTGTTGCCATCAAGGTTCATGTAGGAGAAGAGGGAAATACTACTCATATGAAACCTGAAGTGGTCAGGATAATAGCAGATGAAGTTAAAGCAAAAGGAGGACTTGCTTTTTTGACGGAAACGTCTACTCTTTATAAAGGTGAACGGTCAAATGCCGTAAAACATCTCTTACATGCTCATAAAATGGGATTTGGAGTAGAAACGATGGGTATTCCCTTTATTATGTCTGACGGGTTGCTGGGGAATTCGGAAGGGAAGGTTACTATTAACGGAGAGTTACATGAAAAAGTAGAGATTGCCAGTGAAATTATCGGCACAGATGTTATTATATCTGTCAGTCATGTTACAGGCCATATAGTAACAGGTCTGGGGGCATGTATAAAAAATCTGGGCATGGGCCTTGCCAGCAAAAAAGGTAAAAGACAGCAGCATTCTTCCATGCATCCTTCCATAAAAGATAACTGTATTCTGTGCAGGAAATGTATGCAGTGGTGTCCTGCAGATGCTATTATAGAAAAAGATAAAAAAGCATGGATAATACAGGAGAAGTGTATCGGCTGCGGTGAGTGTCTTACTGCATGCCGTTATGATGCAGTAGGATTTGACTGGGGCGCAGAGGCAGGTTATACACAGAAGAGTATGACTGAACACGCCCTTGGTGTGGTAAAAGGAAAGAAATGTTTCTTTTTCAATCTTCTCATTGATATGACAAAAGACTGCGACTGCTGGCCCACTGATCAGAAGAAATTTATACCGGATATAGGAATTATTGCTTCAAATGATCCGGTAGCCGTTGATATGGCTTCTCTTGATCTCACATTGAAACATAACAGAAATAATATTGCTCAGATGTCCTATGGAAATCAGAATGCTTTAATACAGATAGACCATGGTGTTAAAATAGGACTTGGTTCAAAGGAATATGAACTGGTAATGGTGAGCAGTCACCAGTGAGCAGGGGCGACCCCCTGTGGTCGCCCGGTACCGGTGAAAACACGCATTACGCATCACGCATCACGATTATAATTATGAATCAATTAGACTTTTTTTACGAAGATAACCGGAAAGCTGCCCCTGCTCCTCTGGCAGACAGGATGAGGCCTGAATGTCTGGAAGAATTTGTCGGCCAGAGCCATTTACTTTCAGAGGGAAAAATTCTTCACAGACTTCTGAAGAGTAAAAAAATGGAATCCATTATTTTCTGGGGACCTCCGGGGTGCGGTAAAACAACCCTTGCCAGGATTGTTGCAGGTCATATGGACTGCCATTTAATTTCCCTTTCCGCTGTTTCTGCAGGAACGAAAGAAATAAGAGCTGCTGTGGATATGGCAAAAAAAGTATGGGTTCAGGAAAAAAAACGGTCATGCCTTTTTATGGATGAAATACACAGACTGAATAAAGCCCAGCAGGACGGACTTCTTCCATATGTGGAAGACGGAACAATTTCCCTCCTGGGAGCCACTACGGAAAATCCTTCCTTTGAAATAATTCGCCCTCTTCTTTCCAGAACACAGGTTCTGATACTGAAACCCCTGGATTATGAAGAATTAAAAATTATTGTACAGAGAGCATTGAGCGATAAAAAACTCGGTCTCGGAGATTTTCCTGCCCGTCTTACAGAAGAAGGAGAACACTATCTTATAGATGCCACCGGAGGTGACAGTCGCTCTCTTTTGAATGTCCTTGAAATAGCCGTTATGACAACCATGCCTTCCGAAGGTACTACCAGAGTTATTGATTTAAGGATTATTGAAGATATACTTCAGAGGAGAGCAGTTCATTATGATAAAACCGGAGAAGAACATTACAACCTTATATCAGCCCTTCATAAAAGTATAAGAGGAAGTGACCCCGATGCTTCCCTTTACTGGCTTTCCCGTATGCTGGAAGGAGGGGAAGACCCTCTTTATATAGCAAGGCGCCTCATAAGGGTTGCCTCGGAAGATGTAGGCCTTGCCGATCCTTTTGCTCTTATGGAAGCAATAAGTGTTTTTCAGACCTGTACCATCCTGGGAAGTCCTGAAGGGGAACTGGCTCTTGCACAGCTTGTGGTGTATCTGGCCATTGCACAGAAAAGCAATAGCGTTTATACTGCTTTTAAAGAAGCACAGGCCCTTGCAAGGAAAACGGCAACTTACCCTGTGCCTTTCCATATAAGAAATGCTCCTACGGGACTGATGAAAGAACTGGGGTACGGAAAAGAATATATTTATCCTCATGATAATCCTGAAGGATGGGTGCCTGAAATTTATATGCCTGAAGCCCTGAAAGGCAGAGTTTTTTATAATCCTTCAGAGAGGGGATGGGAAGGAAAGAAAAAGGAACAGTTAAATAAAAGGCGGGAAGAAGTAAGGAAATATGGGGAAAAAGAAAAAAAATTCTCAAAATAATGGAAAAATCTATAAAATACCTTTATTGATTTTTTTTATGTTAATTATAACGACTGTTACATTTTATCCGTCTCTTTATAACGGATTTACCAACTGGGACGATAATGAATATGTAACAGATAATTTACTCACAAAAGACCTTTCTTCCGATAATATAAAAGATATATTCAATTTTTCTGATTCCAGACATAAAAATTATACGGTAAAAAGCCTCTATGTCCCTCTGCCTTTACTGACCTATGGACTGGAATATTACTTTTTTCATCTGAATCCTGTCGCCTATCATGTTACAAACCTCATATTTCATTTGCTTAATTCTCTCCTCGTATTCTGGCTTATATATTTAATATCAGGTAAAGATATGATTGCTTTTCTTACGGCTTTATTATTTGCAATTCATCCGCTTCATGTCGAATCCGTAGCATGGATTTCAGAGAGAAAAGATTTGATGTACAGTATGTTTTATCTCATGTCTATCATATGTTATTTATATTATATAAGAGGCAGGAAACACTATTTCTATCTTTCTCTTCTGTTCTTTTTTCTGTCTCTTTTATCAAAACCCATGGCCATTACCATGCCTTTTCTCCTGTTTCTGTTTGATTATATGGAAAAGAGGAGATTTACTGACCGGTTATTCCTGGAAAAAACCCCTTTTTTTGGGCTTTTTTGTCTGTTTTTTGTCATATATGTGTCTATAATGACTGCTACAGAGATGACAGGCACAAAAACTTCGTCCAATCTTTTATACAATATGTGTATAGCCAGTTACGGGTTATTATTTTATATTGTAAAAATGTTCTTTCCTCTCAGTCTTTCATGTCTCTATCCCTATCCTGACAGGCCCGATAATTATCTGCCATTGCCTTTTATTATTGCTCCTTTTATTGTAATAACGGCAGGAATATATACCTTTCGCCTGAGAAAATGTAAAAAAATATTTTTTGCCATATTATTTTTCTTTATTACCATCCTTCCTGTGAGCCAGCTAATACCTGTGCCCCCCGGCATTGTTGCCGACCGTTATACCTATATTCCCCTGACAGGCTTTTTTTATATGATTTCAGATTTTTTGTATTTTATATATATGGATAGATTTAAAGATTCCATCTTTAAAAAATTCACTCTCACTGCTCTTACAGGTATTATAATAATTATTTTCTCTTTTTCATCATATGAGAGGTGTAAAGTATGGAAAGACAGTATAACTCTATGGTCAGACGTAATAACTAAATATCCTTCTGTCATGGAGGCTTATCTTAACAGAGGTATGGCATACAGCGAAGCCGGTGATTACAACAGTGCTATGTCTGATTTTGCCTGTGCAGTAACCCTGAGGCCCGATTGTGCCGATGCATATAATAACAGGGGCGCTGTTTATAAAAAAATCGGAGCATATGATAAAGCCATTGAGGATTTCAATCATGCCATTAGAATTAAATCTGATGAACCGGGAATTCACTATAACCTTGGGATATGTTATAAACAGCTCGGAGCATATGATAAAGCACTTCAGTCTTTCAACAGGGCTATAGACATCAATCCCCTTGATGAAAAATCCCGTAACAGTCGCGGTAATATTTATGCACAGCACGGGGAATTTGCCAGGGCTATTGAGGATTATACGGAAGCGATAAAGATAAATCCTTATTACGGAGATGCATATAATAACAGGGGAAATGCTTATTCCGAAACAGGTCAATATGATAAGGCCATAGAGGATTTTACAGAGGCTCTTAAACTCAATCCCAGGGCCGATGTTTATTATAACAGATGTCTCGTTTATTTTACCATAGGAGAATATGACAGGGCATGGGAAGATGTGGGAAAAATAGAAGCTATGGGATATAAAGTAGATGAGGCTTTCCTGGATAAACTAAGAAAAGCAGACAGGGATTTTCGGGATTTTAAGGATTGACAGGATAATATAAGAACCGTGACACGTCAGGCATCACGATTCTTATATTGATTACCGTGCTTATCTTTGAATGTCATTGATGTTATTATTCGGTGCGTTTATCTGCTGCTGAACATTAATGTCATTCCGATTGTTTTGATTCTGTCGATTTATTTCTTCTCTGTAGGGAAACTGAACATAGTGAACCATATTCCCTTTTTTATCCAGTATAAATCCTCCTACAATTTCTTTCGATGAAAAATCCAGCCTTGTGCCGGCAACAGCAGAGGAATCTTTCTCTATTTTTGCTTCTTTCACTTTATCTAAAAAGCTTTCTATATTCTGTTGTTTTATAGAAGGTTTTTCAATCTTTTCTTTCGTAAGTGCATCTGTTATATAAGACTTCAATAATTTGGGCCATAATTTTTCAAATAAATCTCTGTCTCCGAATACATCTACTCCTTTAATCTCGGAACCTATAACAACAGCCACACCTGTCATGTCTTTATTTTCTTTTGTAAGATTGGAGAAGGTCTTCATATATTCATCTATTTGCTTCTGTATGTCTTTATCTTCATATATGACATCGAATTTGCCTGTAGGGTTCTCTTTGTTTGAAATTTTAGTGTTTTCAGATACTTTATTCCATACGGTGCTCTGGTCACCTGTTTGTTTTGCTGCCTGTCTCACATCCATATTACAGTTAACTTCATTGGAACCGAATTTTTCACTTTCATGAACCCATCTGCCATGTTCGACACAGAAAACCTGTTCTTTTATTTTTCCACTTTTCGGCGGAATAAGAGTATCTTTACCGATCATTCTGTTCTGTTTTGCCCCTGCAATAATCTCTCCTGAAAGAAGAAATATCCAGCTATTAGAAATATTTTCTAATTCTACTGTATTTACCTGACCATCTGCCACTTCTTTTATTACAATATATTCTCTTTTCATGGCTTCATCAAGGGTGAGAAGATTTAATTTTTTTGAACCTTCCTGAAGTTTCAGAGGAAATATTGCCAGATTTTGATATACCATCGGTTGATGAACAGAGAAAACAGGGAACCGGGGAATTTCATCGGCTATGGACATAAAGGAAATGAAAAGAAAAAGGATTAATATAAACATATAATCCTTTTTGTAGATTTTTTTAAACATAATAGTACCTCCTAATATTTTTAGTTACGGCTACTCTCTCTTCACTTTTCACATTTCACTAACAACCATTACCGGAGCGGTCACAACGAAATATGAAAATGAATAGACAGTAAACCATAAGACTTTATCATTTTCATATAAATATTAGGCGTCATAATATGAAAAAAAATCCATTTTATTATAATTTTTTCTTAACCGGCAAATCCATGCTGTACCATATTGACGATTATCTGTGGTCAATTGATATTTTCAGTCATTATCTCCGCTGAATATAGAGAATAAACCTCTTTTCTTTGGTTTCTTTTCAGATTTTGAATCGTCACCTTCTTCTTTTTGTTTTCCCTCTGTACCTTCTTCTGTACCTTTTTCTTCCCCTTCTTCTTTCTTTTCTTCTCTCTCTTCTGTCAGTTCTTCTTCCTTTTTTTCTTCTTTCTTTTCTTCCTCTTTCTTTTCCTCCTGCTTAATTTCTGTAACCTGTTCTTCTTCCTTTTTTTCTTCTTTCTTTTCTTCTGCAACTGTTTCAGTCTCTTCGATTTTTTCCTGTTCTGAAATTACTGTTTTTGAGGCTTTAAGCTCTTCATTGAACAGTTTGATGGCTTCTTTTATTACTGTGCCATATTTTTCTGATACATCTGAACTCCAGACACCCTGATAGATATTCTTCAGAAGGAAATTAACAAATTCTTCGTCCGGTTCATCAAGTATTTTTTCTAAATATTCTTTTGCTTTTCTGGTATATTTTAATTTTTTCGGATGGAACAGTATAAGATCGATATTATATTCGTCTTTATGTAATTTCTTCAGTTCCGTAAGAATTTCATCATTCAGATTCGCCATGTCTATAACAAAAAACGGTTTTTTATCCATTTTATCCGGCTCTTCAATATTGGAAAAAACCTCATATATGATACCGTCTGTCAGTATAGCCAGTCTGGCTTTGGAGGAACCGTTGAAGTAGTCGCCCAGGTCACCTCTGTAATCTTCCAGTTTTTTACCGATACCTTTGACTTCCAGAAGTATTTCCGGTTCGCCGTTGCGAAGGATGGCGTAATCTACATTTTTGTCTTTTGGCGTATCGAACTGAATCGGGTATGAAGGAACAAGCTCGCCCGGGTCAAATACATTGTAACCGAGGGATTGTAAAAAAGGCATTACAAGCGAATATTTGACAGATTCATCTGTCTTCAATCGCTCCTTCAGTGCCAGTGTTTTTTCTGCAAATACTTTAATCTCATCATTAAATGCCATTGTAAAAACTCCTTTCTCTGATTGAATTATTTTTACTTTCTATAATTAAATGTGAAATTCCTCCATATATATAAATTTTACAAAAAAAAATTGTAACTTTACATTATTTCTATACTTTTGCAGATTTTAAAAACTGTAAAAAAATAATCTATTCAATTTTTAGGTTTTATGTGTTGGTTTAGGAAGATTAAAATCCAGAACATAAAACCCATAACCTGTTTAACTATAAAGCCAGTAAAAACAAGGAAATTATGAAAAAGTGTAAAAGTATAGATAATAATACAAAAATTTAAAATATTCTTTTATTTTATATGCTATTATGCTAATATAATAATATAAAGTATATTATTGAGGTGAACATACATAATACATAATTGCTCTCGTAACGCATGACGGGAGGAAGGCCTTTATTAAAGGCTTATCAGGGAAGTAGTTTTTAAATTATGAGAAGAAATGGCTTAAATAAGGGCATAATGCTTTTCTGAATTATAAGGTGTGTAAGGTTTAACGATGAATTACGAACAAAAAAAGCCTTTAATATTAATAGTAGATGATAATTCTGTAAGTATAAGGATGCTTGTCCATGTGCTGAAGAAAAAAGAGTATGATCTTGCAATCTCCAGAAACGGTTCCCAGGCACTCAATATGCTTGAAGATATTCATCCCGACCTTATTTTACTGGATATTATGATGCCTGACCTGGATGGTTTTAAAGTCTGCAGGACACTGAAAGATAATTCCAGGACAAAAGAGATACCGATTATTTTTCTTACGGCAAAGGAGGAAACGGAAGATCTTGTTCAGGCTTTTGAAATCGGTGCCGTAGATTATGTGACAAAGCCATTTAACGGACTGGAACTGTTAGCCAGGGTTCAGACCCATCTTGACCTTAAATTTGCCAGAGATACACAGAAAGAATTACTTATAAAACTGGAAGAAAATCTCAATGAAATAAAAGAAAAAAATGAAAAACTGGAAGAATTAAATAAAATAAAAAATGAATTTCTCGGCATGGCAGCCCATGATTTAAGAAACCCGCTGGGAGTTATTCAGGTAACTTCGGAATATTTACTGATATCTGATTTAAATGATAACATGTCGGAAGAACAGATAGATCTGTTAAGGGAAATTAATACTTCAAGTGAATATATGCGTGACATGTTAAATGAACTGCTCGATATTAC
Source organism: Vulcanimicrobiota bacterium (assembly GCA_040217665.1). Classification (GTDB taxonomy): domain Bacteria; phylum Vulcanimicrobiota; class SpSt-956; order SpSt-956; family JAKJGF01; genus CALARM01. Next base: position 1,801 of record JBEHWP010000050.1, on the reverse strand, counting down.
TGCTATAGAATCGGGCCAGCTCAAGCTGGAAATCAAAGTAGAAGACTATATAAATTTTTTAAAACATATTATAAAACTCAACAAACCTCTTGCTGACAGAAAAGAAATTTCACTGGAACTGGATGTTAATGATACCATACCTCCTATGAGTTTTGACAGAAATAAGATAACTCAGGTACTGAACAATTTAATTACAAATGCCATAAAATTTTCCTGGCCTGATACGGAAATATCTGTTAAAGTCAGGAAAGAACAGGATTATATCATAACCGGCATAATCGATCAGGGGCAGGGTATTCCTTCCGATGAAATTAATAATATGTTTAAACCGTTTCAAAAAACAAGTGTAAAGGCGACTGCAGGGGAAAGAAGCACAGGACTCGGCCTTGCAATTACCAAAAAAATAGTGGAAGGCCATGGCGGGAAAATAAGTGTTGAGAGCGAAGTGGGTAAAGGAACAAAGTTTTACTTTACCCTGCCAGTCTTGAGGCGTGATGCGTAATCGGTAAACAAAAAACATTACGCATCACTGTCCCCCCCACATTATGTTCTCTTACGGTGAAGGTAATAATGGTGTGAACGGATAAGGCACATAAATAGTTATTGTTTTTGTTTGCTGTCCTGCAGTTATAGTGGCAGTTCCGTTTCCCGTACTATCCCAGGTAAGTGCAATAGATGTCTGAGCGATACCTGTTATTGTTCCGTTACCGGATGTGTCTCCATTGTAGTTCATTGTATTTACTATATTGCCCGCAGTATTGACTATCTTCATTGAACCGTTCCCGTAGACAGTATGAGTAAAATTTGCACTTTTATTTACAGGTGATGTAATATTCACTGAACTATTTGTCTGACAGTATTGATTTGCAGTACCTATGGCACCTGTGTCAGGAGCAGTTCTATTAAAGGTTCCTGAACCGTTTTCAAAGGTAAGATTTCCGCTTAATGCACCACTGGAACTACTTGAACAGGAAAAATTACAGGCAATTTTGTCTTTACTGTTTATCTCTTTGGGGAGATATATCACCTGTGTACCTGTGAAGGAAATATTCTTCGGTTCACCGGTATTGTAAGAACCTGAACCTGTACTGTATACAAATAATTTTGTATTGTTCTGAGTCCACCTGCTTGAAGTGAATGTTCTGGTTATATTTGAAGAACCGGTTTGAGGTGTGGGCTGCGATATCTGGCCATAACCGTTATCCACTGTTACTCCCTGATATGTGTCTGTTTCTTTCCATTCCAGCCAGTCCGACTGAAGGCCCTGTATATAATAATACCAGTCAACAGTAGCTATGAAAACAGTTCCATAGGTAGAAGTTTTACTGTAATTTGGACTGCCGGAAGGTATAACAGGTGTTGCAGAGGGTGTGGGCGGTATTACTATTGTGTCGGAACTGTTCAGTGAAGAAGCAGTTACATAAGAATAATCTGTGTTAACTACAAGGGCAGAAGCTTTGCTGGCGTTGGTTACATCATATACTTTACCGGCAAATATCTCTGCGTCGCTGGCAACTGTTGTTGTAGGAGTTGCTGTGGGATTTACCGGTGTTAACGTACTGTCACTTCCACAATTGCTTAACATAAAAACCAGAAGTAACAGAATTGCAGGATAGAATATTTTTTTCATGTTTTCCCCTCCCTTAATAATTACGATATAGAAATGTAATAAGAAAATTTTTATAATAATAAAAACTTCTTTTTTAAAAAATAAAATCCCTCCTTCATGGAAAAATTTTAATATTAGAATTATTTGAAAGATTTCAAATAATACAAATATATTTTATAATATAAAAATAAG
>JBEHWP010000049.1:0-15562 GCA_040217665.1 Vulcanimicrobiota bacterium | reverse complement strand
TTGTAAATTTCTATGATAAGTTCCGTGTTGATGTGGCTGTTATCTTTTGCCGTAAGAGAAGGGGATAGTAGAAAAATTATTAATAATAAGATTATTATTGTAGATCTTTTTAACATAAATAATTAACTTTCATATGTCAGGCATTTTTGCAGCACCTGAAGCCTATAGTATTTATGCGGCCTACATCGGGTGTACAAAAACCTCTTTTGTTGCATCTGTATGAATTCAGTTCTCTTGTATTACGGGATACCCCTCTGATTACTTTATATCTTCCTGAAGGGGGGCCATGAGGGTTCCTTAGATGGCCATAACGATAATAGTAAAAATCATACCAGTCACTGCACCATTCTTCCACCGAACCGAGCATATCCATTACACCGTAAAAACTGGCACCTTCAGGAAACCTTCCTACGGGAAGGGTACCGTCGAAGTTCTGTTTTTTTCTTACATGTTCTTTTTTATCCATAAAAGGATTGTCACAGAAATTTTTATCCCATTTATTTCCCCAGGGAAACATTCTGCCGTCTGTTCCGCGGGCAGCTTTTTCCCATTCCGCTTCAGTGGGAAGTCTTTTCCCTGCCCAGTCGCAGTAAGCTTTTGCATCTTCCCAGGTAAGACATGTAGCGGCATGATCCATTTTCTGGTCATACATAAAACTCTGATCTATAACTCTTTTAAAATCACCTTTTACATGATAATTTGTTGACTTTACAAAATCTATGTATTGAGATATTGTTACAGGTGTTCTGTCTATATAATAATCATTTACATAAATCTTTCTTTTAGGTTTTTCTCTTAATTCTCCATCCAGATCATCTTCATCACATCCCATCCAGAATTCTCCTGCAGGTATATGCATCATTTCGGAATTGTCTTTCCCATGTCTTATGGATTTGAATTTTTTCTCAGCCATTTATATACAACACCTCTTTGTCAGTGATCAGTGAATACTGCCCGATTGTCGTTCCTTATTTGTTATTTATTATCTCTTATTTCTTATTTCTTATTTTACATTCGTCAGTTGTCACTTTGTATGAATACATTACAATTACCTGACAATTACCTGGTAACTGGTAACTGTTTTACTTTCTGTCCAGTTCTGCAAGTACATTTAACATATATTCTTTTACCCAGGGATATACTTCTCTATCTCTGGCTTTTTTTATAGCTTCCAGGGCACTTCTGTCACCGATTTTTCCGAGAGCGAAAGCAGCATTCCATCTGACCCATTCATTATCATGCCTTAAAGCTTTTGTAAGGGAATCTACTGCCTTTACATTTTTTATCCATCCGAGAACATAAGCGATATTTGCCTGAGCTTCTACATTTGAATGTTTTATCTGATTCAATTCATCGATTAAATGCTGTAACCCCAGTTCACCTATTTTAATAAGTGAATGCATGGCATTTTCCTGGACATCTCTGGAAGGATCACCTGTGGCTTTTATCAGGGCTTCTACTGCCTGTTTACCACCTATTTTACCGAGAGCCAGTACAGCCATTTTCCTTGTATTTTCATCATTACTTCCGGCACCTTTGACCACTTCATTAAGTTTAATAGTTCCCATACTGCAAAATTCTTTATATAGTTTCTTTTTTTTATTACTGAGTTTGGTGTCAGGCATCTCTGCACCTGAGCCGACTAACTTCCCCAGAAAGCCAAGCATAAAAACACTCCTGTTCACTAAAAGTTACCTTTACAAGTATATCAAACATACATAAATATGGCAATACCTTACCTTATCCTGTCCCGGAATGTTTCTTATTATCGTTTTTTAGGTTTCAGGTGTTGGGTGCGCGGGGATGACAATAGCAACTAATATTGGATACCAATTTATTTGGAGCGGTACTAAGAGTTGAAATTTTACAGATAAGCCTATTTTTCTTCCCTGCCGGGTATAATAGTATTCAGGGAGTGATGTGAAGTGTATAAAACAATAGAACTTACAGAAGATCTCGGGTATTACTTTAACATTCCGAGGTACACCAATATATTGTTTACTCTGGATATGTATATGGATTTTAAAAGGACTCTTTATGAAACAGGAAATCCTTCAGTTATAGATGATCTTGACACGGTAGAATATTTACTTAAAAATCTTAATGGAAGGCAGAAAAAAATAGCAAAACTTATAGAATATTCAAAAAATAGAAAACGTATAGGTTATAGTATCGGAACAAGTCTATCTACAATAAAAAGAGATCTCAGGGATATGAGGGAGATGTTTTCAAGAGTACTTTCAAGAATTTATGCTTATTAAATACGAATATAGTGACTGAAAATTTTGTTTCCGGTGTTCATTACTATACTGTAACAGGGTAAAAATAAGAGAATGAAGTTAAAAAAAAAATTAGACATTCCATTCTTCAATATATTTGCATCTATTTTTTTTATTTCTCTCATCACATTCATTGCTTTCATACCTTCATTTAATAATGGTTTTACTAACTGGGATGATGGTATATATATCTATAACAACAGGATGATACAGGATTTATCCTGGAAAAATATTAAACTCATATTCACAACTTTTTATGCTACCTTTTACCATCCCATAACTCTTTTAACCTATGCAATTGATTATCATTTTTCTGGATTGGATCCTTTTATTTATCATGTAACAAATTTTGTATTTCATTTACTTAATACTTTACTTGTCTTCTGGTTTATCTTTCTTATTACAGGCAGAGTTTCTCCGTCTTTCATAACATCTGTTTTATTTGGAATACATCCCCTTCATGTAGAATCTGTTGCCTGGGTTTCTGAAAGAAAAGATGTTGTTTCCACTTTATTTTTTCTGGGTACACTCATTTCTTATATTTATTACAGAAAAAATGACGTAAAGCAGTTTTATTATATCTCTATAGTTATATTTATTATGTCTCTTCTCTCAAAGCCTATAGCCATTACTATACCATTTATGATAATCCTGTGTGATTACATTCTGGAAAAGAAAAATAATATAAGTACTTTTTTAGAAAAAATACCTTTCTTTTTAATGGCTCTTGTTTTTGTTTACATTACCATGTGTTCTACTCATTATGCAGACAATATATCTTACGGATACAATAGTATTCTTATTCCGTCATATGCTTTAGTATTTTATATGGTTAAACTCTTTTTACCGGTGCACCTGTCTGCTATATATCCCTATCCTACTAATATTTTCACCTTTAAATTTCTCATCTCACCTTTAATAATCATAATTTCTTTTTTCATCTTAATTTATTTGAGAAACAGGAGAAAAATAATTTTTGCCTTTACATTTTTTTTTATTAATCTTCTGCCTGTTCTACAGATTGTGCCTAATACCTGTGCTGTAGCAGCAGACAGATACGTCTATATACCTTCCATCGGTATATTTTATCTGGTGGGAGAATTTTTTCTGTGGATATATTCTCTAAAAAATTCACCTGTTATAAAAATAATGTCTGGAGTAGTTTTAATTACTATAATACTTATATTATCATATCTTACCTATCATAGATGTGGTGTATGGAAAGATAATTTTACTCTCTGGAATGATGTTCTGTCACAATATCCCTATATATTACAGGCGTATGTCAACAGGGGAGATGCATATAAGAAAATTGGCGAACATGAGAAAGCCATAGCTGATTTAAATCAGGCGTTAAATATTGATCCTCGCCGGGCAGAAGTTTATGCCACACGCGGAAGTATTTACATGGAAATAAAGGAATATGATAAATCTATGGCAGATCTTAATTATGCTCTGAAACTTAAGAGTGACCTGCCGGCAGCCTATATCAATCGCGGTAACCTGTACAGACTGAAAGGCGATTATAATAAAGCTATTTCAGACTACAGGGAAGCTTTGAAGCTTAAACCTGGTTATGTAGAAGTCTATTATAATAGAGCTGTTCTTTATGATATTATGAAAGATTATAATAAATCCCTTGCCGATTATACCAGAGCAATAGAATATAAACCTGATTATGTAGAAGCTCTTTATAACAGAGGTATTATTTATGATATGGCGGGAGATTATAATAAAGCTATAGCTGATTTTACTCAGGCAATTAAATATAAAGCAGATTATTTAGAAGCCTATCAGAACAGAGGAAATATATATTATAAAACCGGTAATCACGATAATGCACTTAATGATTTTAATCGTTTATTGACACTGAAGCCAGAATTTACAAAAGGTTATATAAGCCGGGGTACTGTATATGCTGATAAAAACAGATATTCTGATGCTCTGACGGATTTTAATAAGGCCATAGAAATTGATCCCCGATCTATTGAAGCCTTTAACGGTCGCGGTGCTGTCTATGGATTGATGAATGAATATGACAGAGCTATTGACGATTTTACAGAGGCCATATCTCTTGATGAAACATCCATTCAATCATATTATAACAGAGCTTTCACTTATATGAAAAAAGGAGATTTTAAAGAGGCCAGGAAAGATGTTGAAAAGCTTGCAAAGCTCGGTTATAAAGTTGATAAATCGGTTTTTAAGGGAATATATTAATCGTGAAGAGTGAAGGAAATTTTATCCTTTATGCATCACTCTTTGCCTTCCTGTCCAGTCTCCTGAAATCCATCCATGTATCAAAAAGACCGATATAAAGTATAATACCCATAAGAGGCAAAAGTAAATAAATAATCACAATCTTCAGGAATATATTGAATTTATATTTACTCATATAAAAAGAGAGTATGGAAATTCCTATTACCATATAAATATATTGACATATAACTATTATATTAAAGCCGACAAGGAAATAATAGTTATCAGGCATATTCCCCATATTTAAACTCTTTACATGTGCTTCATTCATGCCTATGATAAAGAGTACAAACCCTGTAATAAATATCCATGCATATTGCCATGGAAGTCTCCATTGACTGAAAGGAGGCAGAACAGGAATCATATAACCGAGTTTTTTTAATATCTTCTGTGCTATTATATACTGCAGAAATGTCATTATACAGGCAGCAAATATAATAGAAGCAACAATGATTTTTTTCCAGCTCTTTAATCCTGAAGTTAATTTTTCTATCTCATTTGCCGGTATGTTTAGGTTAAATGTTTTTTGCATTTCTGCTATCTGTGTTGAAAGACTGTTTATTGTATTATCCATTGTTGTTGCAAAATCTACTCCCGTAAGAAGCTGTAAACTTAAAAATGACAGAAGAGTTGTTACTGCATAAATTGCTATACCTGCAAATATTATTTTACTGACAGAACATTTTGCTTTTATACATAACCCGAAAACCATACCTACAAGATTAAAGTTTATGACAAAGTAAATTCCTTCTCTGAATCCTGCAAATAAACTGAATACACATCCTGCTACAAGAGTGGCAAGAAAACCTGCCTTTATACCTCTTCTCATGACAAGTAACATAGAAGGTAAAGGGCCTACAAACATGAAAAAAGGTATTAAAAGGGAGAATAAACCTATTACTACAGAAAAGGCAGCCATTATGGCTCCTTCTACCTGTGCATTGACAGACATATAGGGCTGATTGTTCGGTACCTTCCAGCAGGTTTGAGGGGTTTTTTCTACTGATATTTTTGTTTCCCCCGATGAATCTTCAGAATCCTCTCCGGCATTTTCCTTTTCTTCCGGAGAATTTTCAGGTATTTCTTTACGTGGTGAAACTTCAGGTATGGCTACCGAAATATTTGTTTCTTTCGAAGAATCTCCCGATATCTCTTCAAAAAGCTTTATTTCTTTGGAAGAATCGCCGAAGTCTTCCCGGGATATATTTTCTCTGTTAATTTTTTTAGATTTTCGCCGCAATATTTACATCTCCAAAACACATGGTAGGCACATTATATATACCAAAAAAGGAATGTTCCCACCTGCTGTCATCTGCTATCCAGAGAATGTTCTTAAAGATATCGAATACATTACCTGCTATCATAATATCTTTAACCCTTCCTTTTATTTCACCATCTTCCCAGAGAAAGCCAAGAACAACATTTACGCTGAATTCGCCGCTCATATTATTACCCTGGCCGGCTCCCAGAACATCTTCCACTATAAGAGCTTTTTTAATGTTTTTCATCAGTTCTGCTTTACTTTTATCAGACGGCATTATAATGAAATTGCCCGGCCATGAAGCGGGAGGAGCCGTAAGTTTAAATGCTTCATAAAGACTGGCTCTTTTTATACCGTTTCCTGTGCTTTTGCTATTATATTTTTCTGCTCCTGTAAGATCATAATAAAATCCTTTAAGAATTCCGTCTTTAATCAGTTCCGTTCTCTGAGACGGCACTCCTTCGTCATCCATAGGACCGGAAAGAGGACCAAAAGGCACAGTATTATCGTCAACTATATTAAGGAAGGAAGAACCAATTTTTTCTCCTATTTTATCACCTATTGGAGAAATTTTTTTACCCACTCTGTCGCCGCAGAATGCCATATACAGAGGAGGATAGAGAGTTTTAAAACCTCTTGCACTGAATATTACAGGAAGTTTTCCGCTTTTTATCAGAGCAGTTCTTTCGGAATTTGCGCAATCTTCCACAAGTTTTAAAGCCAGTTCTTTCTCTGTGTCCGTATATGAGCCGCTTGAAAGACTGGATTCTATTTCCAGCTGTTCTTCATCCCTTACCATTGTACCACATAGAGATACAGAGTAAAAACTCCTTTTAAAATCTTTATCCGTACCTGAACTGTTCAGTAATCTGATATTGCTTATAGCCCTTCCCACTTCGGCAGTAACGGTTACGGAAGGTTTACATTCTTTCAGAATATCCATCATTTTTATGCCATTTTTCATAAGGTCATCTTCATTGACATGAGATAACTTTTCATCAAAGGTTTTAACTGATTTATAGTCACCCGGTTTATAACATGGAAGGTGAAAAGGTGTTTTTTCACTTACAGAAAGTATATTCAGAGCTCTTTTTAATATTGATTCTCTGTCGGAAATATTTGTAGATGATGTAAATCCTGTTTTCCCGTCTTTTCTTACCCTGAGTGTTATACCTTCTTCTTCTCCTTCTATATTGTAAACCTGGCCACTTTTAAAATTGACGGCTTTATAATCTTTTTTTATATGAAAGATTTCTGCCCAGTCTACATGATTTTTTGCAATTTCAAGTAATTTTTCCATTTTATCTACCTCCGGATATTTTTTAGTGAGTGGTGAGTAGTGAGTAGTAATTATATATAAAACTACGCATCACGCATTATGCATCACGCATCACGAATTTTATCTTCCCCCGACAAGTACATTCAAAATTCTTATATGAGGACTTCCCATAGAAACAGGTAAAGGATATTGAAGTCTCTGACCGTATGAGCGTCCGCATGAACCTCCTCTGGAAAAAGTAAGGTCTGAGCCTATCATATCTATATTTGCAAGGGTTTCGAATACATTGCCCGTAAGCACTACATCCCGTAACATATTTTCTATTTTCCCGTTTCTTATTATAAATCCTTTTTCTGCAGAAAAGGTAAACATGTCCATACTGGTATTGCCGCTGCCGCTGCCGCATGCATAAATACCGTGTTCTATTCCACTGAGCATATCCTCAAATGTTGCCTCTCCTTTATCGATAAAGGTATTTGTCATTCTGCATATGGGCGGGAAACGATAACTCACGGTTCTTGCATTACCTGTAACAGCTTCTCTCATTTTTCCTGCAGTCTCTCTGGAATGAAGTCTGCCCTGAAGTTTTCCTTCTCTTATCATATGAGTAAGAGCAGACGGTGTGCCTTCGTCATCAAAACCAAAGGAACCTCTGAGGCCAGGAACTGTTGCACCGTCACATACATTCAAATGTTTTCCTCCGAAAATCCTTCCGAAGGTCATCTGCTCCTGAAGTGTAGGGTTGGCACATACTGCATCACCTTCGCTTAAATGACCGAAGGCTTCATGGATAAATACACCTGCAATGCGGGGATCCAGTATGACTGTATAATGTCCTCCTTTTACCGGTTCTGCTTCCGTAAGAGCCAGTGCATCACTTACAAGCCTGTCTTTATGCTCTTCTATAACTGTTATATCATCCCAGTTATTTTTTGTCCCGTACGACTGATGGGCACTCTGAATTACATTATCTTTTCTTGCTATGACAGACAGACCGCCGGAAATATCCAGATCTTCAATATTTAAATATGTTCCTTCCGAATTTGCTATTACAATATGTTTTTCTCTTTCCCCGTAGGCACTTCTTACATTTATTATCCTTTCACTGGCTTCCATAAGGCCTGTTGTAATGTTTCTAAAATACTCAACCTTATCTTTAAAGGGAATAGTCCTGGGATCTTTTTTGCCATCTGTCGATGGTTTTATGTCTTCTCTGTATCCAGAGACAGGGCTCATGCGAAAGGCAGGCTTTTTTAATATTTTAGCTGATTTTACTGCAGAGAGTGCATGGTCCAGAAGACCGGATGTATCATTGAAACTCTTAAATCCCCATCCTCCCCCTATGAGAGCTCTCACGTAACCTCCTCCGTCTTCAACCTGCTGTGAGCTTTTAAGGGTTTTGCCTTCAAAATTTATAGATGATTGTTTTGTATGTTCTATACGTATTTCAAGATAATCTGCCTTTACTTTACTGATAGTTTCTTCTATAAGGGATTTCATGTTATGCCTCCTTGTATTGGTGACGCGTGACGCGTAGACGAATTTTCGTACCTGTATGTGTCTGAATATCAGTCACTGGTGTTGATGAACTATAAAGCATAAAGGGTAACGGTTTATGCGGGAATGTAAGAAAATAACTCTGTCGTATTGTTTATATTCCCGTCACGCCTTATGCGTTACCCGTCACGATAAGGGGTTATTTCTTAAAATCCCTCTGTAACCTGCTACCCTTTTATTCTTCACTTATATGTGTTCCATAGTTTTAATGAGACTTGATGCTTCCAGGTGTGAACCTGTTGCATTCTGTATTTTTTCCTGCCAGAGCTTAAGACCTCCGTCTTTATAATATTTTTCCTTTAAAAACGTCAGAAAATCAGGTGAAAATATGGAACCATGATGTTCTTTATAATAATTTATTGTCTGATAGGCTATGATTTCGGCTAACAGATAGTTCTGCAGATAAAGAGGGTGTGTCGTATAAACAGGATCATAGGCCCATGAAAAATCTTCCGGAAGGTCAAGGAATAGATGTTTCTTTACATATTCTTTATAACGGCTGTTAAGATCTCCTTCAGGATTTTCATAAATGGAATATTCAAAGAGACAGTCATTTATAATACGTCTGTACCAGTAGCAGTTTTTAAGTCTGTTCTGGGAGAGAAATGTTTTTATTACTTCTTCTGAAATATTAAAATATTCTCCGAGCCACTCTTTATCACTCATAAATTTCTGGAATATACAGGCCATGCCTTCTTTAAAGTAATCAGGTTCACCTGTGCCTATTATGAATGACGGGGTCTGAATAAAACAGTTATGAATAGCATGGCCGAATTCATGGTAGAGAAATTCATACCAGTTATAACCTTCCTGTGGATTTGCAAGAACCCTTACGTCTTTTCCCGGATCCATGGTAATACTTATGCCTCCGTAAGGAATATCACAGTATTCAACCCTTATAGGCAGGTCTGTTGTAGATAGCCTGAACTTTTTGAATAAATGTTCTATTGATTTAATTATTCCTTCTTTGGGAAATAAACTGTCTTTCAGAGATGACAGATATTTATGCTGGTAGTATTTAATATCCCACAGATAAACTTTATCTGTAGAGAGTCTTTCTTTACAATCTTCAACCAGTTTTTTATATGGTTCTTCCGTAAGATTTAAAATCTGCTCGAATAATGTGAAAATTGTTTCTTTTTCTAAATCTTCCAGGAAGAAACAAAGCTCTCCGTAATGTTTATAACCGAGAGGTTTTACTTTTTCATTCCTGAGACTGCAAAGCAGAGCAGTTTCGCTTTCAATTTCTTTACCCAGGCCTGTAAGTGCTCTCCATGCAGATTCCCTCTGTTTCCTATTATCTTCTTTTTCAATTATATTATAAAGAGTACCTCTGTCATATGATTTCCCATCGATTTCCGGGGTAAAATTTATAATCTGACAATCCAGTTTGTTTTTCAATGCAAATACTTCAGGCTCGGAAGACACTCTCGCACTCAAAAACTCCTGTTTGAGTAATTCTAATTTTCTTTTGAGCAATCTGTCTTCTACTTTTGGTAACCAGTCTTCTACTGTAAATCGATATTCAGGGTTAAGCAGGATCATGGATCTTTCTTCATCTATAATATTCGGATCCTTATATGCCATCTTTAAGATTTGATTCCAGTAAGAAGCCGACCTCTGTTGAAAATTATCCTGTAATTCTCTTTCAATCTTATCAACCAGATTACTCAGATCTTCCTGGTTATTAATCTGAATTTTCAACATCATCCCCCCCTATCAGGTACTGTTAAACTTTTTTCAATACTTATGAAGTATTTCATTTTAACATATAGATAAAAAATTTACAATATAAATAGGGTACAAAAAAATAAGCAGAGGTTTCTACCTCTGCCTGTTTTTCTATTAAGAACCTGTCCGAAAAATCTCTAATCCTTATGAAACATAACCTGTTCTTACAGAACTGATACGCTGTTAATAAGGTATATATTTTTCTCCGTAGCGTCCCCCCTGGAAGATCGTTATAGTCCGGTTAACTTACCAGATCATAGCAGTTCTAATTTTATCTTCTATTCTATCAATTTCAAGATTTATCTCAGATAGTCTCAATCTTACATCTTCTTTCCAGTAACCTGTTTCATAGTAATTATCTCCCCCCTCAAGATTGTTGGTATAACTGAGGGCCTCTTCTTTGAGCTCATAGAGTCTATTTTTTAGTGTTTCAAATTCTTCTTTTTTCTGTCTTATCTTTTCATTTTCTATTCTTTCTGTTTCTTCTCTGTTTGCTTTTTCTGTTTCTATTCTGTTATTTACATCCTGAAGTTTATCTTCTATAGTGGCTTTCTGGTCATCATCTGTAGCTTCTGCAAGCTGCGCTTCCAGAGAGCTTTTCTCGTTATGTAAACTTTCCAGATTATTGTCATGTGCTCTCAGAGCAGCGTCTCTGTGTGCCTCAAGCTGTGAAATCTTTGCTTCAGTGTCCAGCCCTGCTGACACATCTCTGTTTCCGCCCAGATCATTCCAAGCAGTGTCAAGTTTATTGAATATTTCTCTGAAATCCTGCCTGTCTTTCTGAAGGTCTTCCTTTTCTTCTTCCTGTCTTAACCTTTCATCTTCAGGCTGTGCTATTCTGGCAAGTTTATTTGCGTCTGATATAAAAGGATCTATATAATTATACAGGTCTCCGTCAAGTATTGCCCTGTCGGAATCCCAGAGAAAAGAACTGACATCATTAATATCCCTCGTCCTTCCAAATGGTATCTCTACAGGACCGGCCCATGGCATTTCTCTCGTATTGGTCCATGGTATTTCTACAGGACTGGACCAGGGATTTTCTACCTTATTGTTCCATTGAAATTCCCTGGGACTACTCCATTGAAATTCCCTGGGACTATTCCATTGAAACTCCCTGGGACTATTCCATTGAACTTCGAAAGGATTGTATCTATGTGATGAGAGATGTTTTATGTGAAAATTATCCATATTATGCGCCTCCTTGAAAAACTTTTATTCTAATTATTTTATATTATATATAGAAAATCTTAAAAAAATCTTAAAAAAAACTTAAATTTTTTTGAAATTTTTATATTTCTCAATTAATCAGGTGATATAATACTTATTATTGCTGCAGAAGCCCATATGTCATATTTGTTATCTTTAAGAAATTTCTCCAGAATTGCTATATTTTTAGGATTGGACAGTTCTCCCAGTGCCCTGATAGCTTCTGTTCTGACATTATAGTTTTTATCTTCGAGGGATTTTATTATGAGAGCCTGCATTTTTATAAGTTTTAATTTTCCTGCAGCATTCAGGGCAGCTGCTCTCACTGAAGTATTGTCATCTTTAAGAGCGACCGAAAGGATACCCGTGACAGAATTATTACCTGCCCTCCCTATGGCCTCCATTACTGCAACTCTTACAGCCGGATTTTTATCACCTGCATATTGTTTTAATATTTCCAGTGAACTGTTATCTTTTATACAACCCAGGGCTTTTATTGTATCAATTTTAAAAGCTTCTTTTTTCAACATCTTTTCCAGAGAAGTTACTGCAGAAGGGGAACCTATTCTCCCCAGGCTTTCTATTGCAGAATAAATAACCCATGTATTTTCATCTGCCAGGCTTTTCTCCAGAAGTGGTAAGGCTGAAATATCTCCTGTTTTTCCCAGGGCTATAGCAGCAATGGATCTTACTCCCGGATTTTTGTCTTTAATAGATTTTTTTGCAAGGGTTATATTATTCGTAAACATAATTTCTTTTAAAGCCGAATCGATGAAACATTTTACTAAAGGATCTTTATCTTTTGATACATTTTTCAGTGCATCTATTGAAGAAGGAAGATGAAATTCGAGTAATGCCCTTGCCGCAGTGACTCTTATCTCAGGATCATCGTCTTTTAATGACTGTTCAATCATTGGAACTACAGCAGGATTATCTGTCTCTGCCATGGCCTGTATGGCAGCACTCCTTACAGAACTGTTTCTGTCATCCAGATATTTTCCCAGCAAAGGTATAATAGAATTATCCTTATGTTTTCCGAGAGCAATAAGAGCTTCACCTTTTACTCTTATATCATTATCCTTAAGTGCCTGTTGAAGCAGAAATATTGAACTTTTATCCTGAAGGTTTCCGAGGACGGTCATCAAAATAAGTTTTTTGTTTATATCATCTTTATAAATATTAGCCTTTAAAACCTGCCAGCATTGATTCTCTATATCTGAGGCACATAATAAGGTTGTAGTAAGTAATATTAATATAAAAATACAGATTTTTTTATTCAAAGGCTGTTCTCCTTCTGATTTATTATTACTATATTTATAACTTCTATGATATCCATATATGTCCTTCATTATAAATATAAAAAGTCAGGAGGATTTTGTATTGCTCTGAAGAAATATAAATTTTCATTTTTATAAAAGCTGGTGATTTTGTTGTCAGAAAAAGAGATACCTTCAGTATCTATAATAGTTCCCACATACAATGAGAAAGATAATCTTCCTGAACTTGTAAAGAATATATTTTCTGTTGTAAAAAAAGATAAGTTTGACCTGGAAATAGTCATCGTAGATGATAATTCACCTGACGGAACGGCTGATGTGGCCAGAGAACTGTCGAAAAAATATTCCCTTCACCTTGTAAGCAGATCTGAAAAATCAGGACTATCTTCGGCCGTTGTTGATGGCATAAAAAGCGCAAAAGGCGATATTATCGGTGTTATGGATGGAGATTTAAGCCATGACCCTGTTATTATACCTAAAATGATAGATGCCATAGCAAGGCAGAAAAATCAGCTTGTAGTAGGCAGCAGAGATATTAAAGGAGGAAAAATAGAAAACTGGCCTCTTGCACGAAGAATAATTTCCTGGGTAGCAGTACTTATTGCTTTCCCTTTTACCGGTGTGAAGGATAGAACGTCAGGCTATTTCTTTTTTAAACGGGATATACTGGACGGAGTAACTCTGGATCCGAAAGGATTTAAAATAGGACTTGAAATTATGGTAAAAGGAAATTATAAAAGATGGAAAGAAATTCCGTATACCTTCAAAAACCGCACTACAGGGAAAAGCAAAATGAATGTTGACGAAATAAAAAATTACCTCTCTCAGTTGAGGAGTTACATTTTTTATAAGAAGCAACTTACAGTAAAAGATTGATCAGTGTGTCAGATGAACGAAATCCAGTAAATTTCTTTCATAAAATTACTCCTGTTCAAAATTTATTTAATATGTTATAATAAATAGTTACAATTATAAAAAAATCAGGAGAATTTATATGATGCTTATCAGATTGGTTATTTTGTTCTTCAGGGTACTGATAGTATTAATTCGCTTTTTATGGAGAATAATAAGACGGAGAACCAGAAAATCCAGAATCTGGTAATTTTTAAAGAAGAGAAAATGCTGTTAAATCCTCTCTCATACCTCCCGTCAATCGTCACGGGTAACGATTATCTAGAGCCATAGCCATTAATATATATTGTTCGGTGAATTATATCTATATCAATTCAGAAGGTTCTTCAGGCTCCAGTATGGCTGATTGACTGACCAGTTTTTTTCTTAACATATCGGTAGAGAGAAGAGAAGGATCTATTTTTTCCTGAATGGAGAGAGCTGCTGCTGTGCCGACTGCCTGACCCATTGCCATGGATGTAGCCTGAACTCTGGCAGAAGCATGGGCACGAAAGGTTGCAGAAAAACATTTACCGGTAATAAATAAATTGGGGATTTTATCTGCAATAAGAGCATAATAAGGGATACCGTAGAAACCTTTCCCTCCTACTTCTTCAGATTCTATTCCGCTTCCTTCGGGACGATGGATGTCTATAGGAAATCCTCCCAGTGCTACTTCATCGGAGAATCTGCGGCCATGAAGCAGATCATCTTCAGTCAGAACATATTTCCCCTTTATCCTCCTGACTTCTCTTATACCGAGAAGGGGAGCTTCTCCTGAAATTTTTGCATTTTTGAAGGATTTTAATTTTTTCTTCAGAAAATTAAATATTTCATACATCTGACGGCGCCCTTCTCTTTCCGCATAAAGAATATCCACCGGATCAGAAGGATCTATATCATTTATTCGTGTACTGTTTACTCCTATTTCATCTTCTTCCATGGTCTGGTAGAATAGTATCCTGTCTCTGGGAACCTTTAACCTGGCACCTTTCCATTCATTGAAAAAACCGGAGACTCCAAGACATGGTGTATTTTTTAAACGGTTAAAGAGGGTTTCATGATGAAAGTTATCTCTCTGTTCCGTCATAATATCTATTATCTCTTTTATGTTTACATTTCTGATTTTAAATATAAGAGTTACCGGCTGCACTCTGTCATTACGGCCTGCTTCGAAATCATTTCCTGCCCTTGACGCAAGTATGCCTTCTCCAGAAGCATCGATAAATACCCTGCCGCTTATATGAAAACTCCCTCTGTTATTTTCAAGCATTACCCCTTTAATTCTTCCGTTTTCCATAGCAGGTTTAATAAAATAAGTATTGAACAGAGGAGCTACCCTGGAATTTTCAAGTAACAGGAGAAGAATATATTTCAATTTATCAGGGTTTGTTGGCGTTACCGAATAAGCCACTCCTATGGTATCTCTTATATGGCCGTGAGTGCCTCCTATGGAAATTAAATTTTGAATAATTTCCTCTCCTATACCTCCGATAATTTTATGTCCTTTTTTCCCGTGGAAGGTCAGCATACTGTGAACCCATGCACCTGTTGCCATGCCACCCGGATAGCCAGACTTTTCCACAAGTAATGTTTTCGCTCCGTTCCGGGATGACGCAAGTGCGGCACATACACCGCTTACTCCTGCACCTATTATTATTACATCGTAATATTTATCGGGATTTCTGTCATTCATTATTTATTTTAAGGGGGAAACCGGTGTTAAGTGCCGGTTTTATAAACTTCTTAACCCGGCACCTGTAACCTGAACCGCCGAACCTCTTCAGAAATTCTTTTTTGCCTCTTCTATTTCTTTCCA